>NZ_AAEW02000013.1 GCF_000167355.1 Desulfuromonas acetoxidans DSM 684 | reverse complement strand
CGACACGATTAATGTCGAGCCGGTTAAAACTGCACGGCGTGATACTGCCATGCAGGGCCTGTATCGTTCACTGATTTTCAACATGGTTGAAGGGGTAACGAACGGCTTTTCCAAGGTTCTCGAAATTAACGGTGTCGGGTATCGTGCGGATGTCAAGGGCAGTACATTGAATCTGGCTCTCGGTTATTCACATCCTATCGAGTATCCGCTGCCGGACGGTATTTCTGTAGAAGTAGAAAAACAAACCAAGTTGACCGTAAGCGGGATCGATAAAGAGCTGGTTGGTGCAACAGCCGCTAAGATTCGTTCATTCCGTGGTCCTGAGCCTTATAAAGGTAAGGGGATCAAGTACGCGGATGAGCGTATCCTGCGTAAAGCCGGTAAGGCTGGTAAGTAATTAAATTAACACGGGAGATTTAAAGTGGCTGGCGTAATTTCAAGAGCACAATCGAGAAAAAGACGGCAAGCACGTGTGCGTCGTAAAGTGGTTGGTACCGCTGCACGTCCCCGGCTGTGCGTTTTTCGTAGTGCAAAACACATTTATGCACAAATCATCGAAGATACAACAGGTACTTCACTGGTGTCGGTATCGTCTCAGAATCAATCTGTTGCAGATGGTCTGAATTATACTGGTAATGTTGCGGCAGCAAAAGCTGTCGGCGAAGCGATTGCAAAAATGGCTCTCGAAAAAGATATTAAAGAGGTTGTTTTTGATCGCAATGGTTATGTCTATCACGGCCGTGTAAAGGCCCTGGCTGATTCAGCTCGTGAAGCCGGCCTGGTGTTTTAAGAGAATAGGAGGGTCCTTTGCATCGCAATGAGCAAAATGAAACAGAAATGATTGATCGTGTGATTCACATCAATCGTTGTGCCAAAGTAGTCAAGGGTGGACGGCGTTTTAGTTTTTCCGCACTTGTTGTTGTTGGCGACGGTAATGGCCAGGTAGGTTTCGGCCATGGCAAAGCAAAAGAAGTTCCCGAAGCAATTCGCAAAGGGGTTGAGAAGGCCAAGAAGAACATGATTCAGGTTCCCTTGGACGATCGGACCATCCCTTTTGATGTTTTGGGCAATTTTGGTGCTGGAAGCGTGTTGTTGAAACCTGCTTCGAAAGGTACCGGTGTTATCGCCGGTGGACCGGCTCGTGCCGTGCTTGAAGCTGCTGGTGTAGGTGATATTCTGTCCAAATGCCTGGGCTCGAATAACCCTCATAATGTTGTTAAAGCAACGATGGATGCTCTGAAGCAACTGAAAAGTGCAGACGAGATTAAAGCCCGTCGTGGCCTGACAGCATAAGCGTTTCGAGTTGGAGAGATCAGATGGCAAATGAAATTAAAGTAACGCTGAAGAAGAGTGGCATTGGCCGTCCTGAGTATTTTACTAAAGTACTCAAGGGGCTTGGCCTGACTAAACTCAATAAAACCGTTGTTTTGAAGGATACTCCTGAGATTCGTGGCATGATCAATAAGGTCGGTCACATGGTCGTTGTTGAGGAAGCCTAGATAGGAATTAAAAAATGGATTTGAGTAATTTGAGTCCCGCAGCGGGATCCGTTAAAAATAGAAAGCGTATTGGCCGCGGTCCTGGCTCCGGTACCGGAAAAACAGCTGCACGTGGTCACAAAGGCCAAAATGCTCGTTCCGGTGGAGGTGTTAAGCCTGGTTTTGAAGGCGGTCAGATGCCGCTGCAGCGTCGTCTGCCAAAGCGTGGTTTCACTCCGTTGGACCGCAAAGTGTATGCACTGGTTAATTTGCGCGATCTGGACACTCTCGAAGCTGGTTCCGTCGTTGATGCAGAAGCTCTGATCAAGGCAGGTCTGATCAAGGCTGCTAAAGATGGGGTTAAAATTCTCGGCGATGGTGAGTTGACCAAGTCTCTGACAGTCAAAGCTCAGAAATTCAGCAAATCTGCAGTTGCCAAAATTGAGGCAGCTGGCGGACAGATCGAGGAAATCTAACATTGCTTAAAAGTCTTCAAAATATCTTCCGCATTGCGGAACTGCGCCAACGTATCCTGTTTACTTTGATGATGCTTGCAGTTTATCGGGTGGGTTGTCATGTCCCGACTCCGGGTGTCAATGGTCAGGTTTTAGCGAGTTTTTTTGAAGGCACTCAAGGTACACTTCTTGGGATGGTCAGTGCGTTTACCGGTGGCGCTTTGCAGCGCATGACGGTTTTCGCACTGGGGATCATGCCCTATATCAGTGCCTCTATTATTCTGCAACTGTTGACGGTTGTTTTTGAACCAGTACAGCGTTTGTCAAAAGAAGGTGAGCAAGGCCGTAAAGTCATAACGCGCTGGACGCGTTATGGAACGGTTTTACTTTCTGTTGTCCAGGGTGCCGGCATAGCCGTTGGTCTGCAATCTATGAATGTTGCAGGAGACCCGGTGGTTCCCAACCAAGGAATTGGTTTTGTTATCTTGACCGTGTTTACGCTGACGGCCGGGACGGCTTTTATCATGTGGATTGGTGAGCAAATCACTGAGCGCGGGATCGGCAATGGTATCTCGCTGATTATCTTTGCCGGTATTATTGCCAATATGCCATCTGCGATCGTGAATACGATCCGCTTGCTGCGTACAGGTGCTATGCCTCCAGTGACGATGATATTCATCCTGGTGTTGATGGTGCTTGTCATCATGGCCATCGTTTTTATGGAGCGTGCGCAGCGTCGAGTGCCGATCCACTATGCGAAACGGGTCGTTGGTATGCGCAACCTAGGCGGTCAGTCGAGCCATCTTCCATTAAAGATTAACATGAGTGGTGTTATCCCACCCATTTTTGCCAGTTCCATAATCATGTTTCCGGCAACGGTGGCAAACTTTGTTCATGTTGAATGGGTTCAGAAGCTGGCAGGGATGATGACACCAAGCCATTGGCTGTATAATGTGTTTTTTGTTGCATTCATTGTTTTCTTTTGTTATTTCTACACGGCTGTAACATTCAACCCTGTTGATGTGGCGGAAAATGTCAAGAATCAGGGTGGTTATATACCTGGTGTGCGTCCTGGAAAAGCGACCTCTGATTACTTGGACGTTGTTTTGAGTCGGTTGACGTTTGCCGGTGCAATTTATGTTTCCGTTGTCTGTGTTCTGCCGACAATGCTGATTGGTCAGCTTAATGTGCCATTTTATTTTGGCGGTACATCTTTGTTGATTGTCGTTGGTGTTGGGATGGACACTGCATCACAGATTGAGTCTCATCTGATCTCACGCTCTTATGAAGGGTTTATGCGTGGTGCCAGTATTAAAGGGCGGCGGGGCTAAAAAGGATTTTACCATGAAGCTTATTTTGCTAGGACCCCCTGGGGCCGGTAAAGGAACACAGGCTAAGACACTTGTCGAGCGCTTGTCAGTTCCGCAAATATCGACAGGCGACATACTGCGCGCAGCGGTCAAGGAAGGCACGCCGATGGGCGTGAAAGCTAAAGGTTTTATGGATGCCGGCGACTTGGTTCCTGATGAGGTTGTTGTTGGTATCGTTGAGGAACGTTTGCAGAAGGAAGATTGTGCGTCAGGATTTATTCTTGATGGCTTCCCGCGCACGGTTCCTCAGGCTGACGCACTTAGCGCAACTTTGACGACGTTGGGTAAAGAACTTGATTCTGTCATCTCACTGGAAGTCGATACCGAGGCTCTGGTTATGCGCCTGGCAGGACGCCGCACATGCAAGGCGTGTGGTGCTGGATATCACATTGAATTTGAGCCGCCTCAAAAAGACGGTGTGTGTGATAAGTGCGGCGGTGAATTGATTCAGCGTGATGACGATAAAGAGGAAACAATTCGTAATCGCATGGCCGTCTATCTTGAGCAGACGTTGCCTTTGGTAGATTATTATGAAAAAGCAGGCGTATTGGCACAGGTTGATGGCATGTTGCCTATCGATGAAGTTCGCGCTGCGATTTTCGAGATTTTACAGGTTTCTGAGTGATTATTGTTAAGACTCCGCAAGAGATCGACAAGATGCGTATTTCTTGTCATATGGTCGCGGAAATTCTTCAGGAACTACGTGAGAAGGTCGTCCCGGGTATTACAACCTGCGAGTTGGATCACATTGCAGAACAAGCTTGTTTGAAGAGGAAAGCTAAGCCTGCTTTTAAAGGATATGGCGGTTTTCCTTGTTCCATTTGTGCTTCACCAAACCACACGGTTGTTCATGGTTTTGCAACTAAGCAACCTCTGGTTGAGGGCGATATTATAAGTATTGACTTTGGTGTCCTTTACAACGGTTTTTATGGCGATTCGGCTGTGACGTTGCCTGTTGGTGACGTTAATCGCGAAAAAACTCGCTTGATGGAGGTTACCAAAGCGTCTCTTGACGCTGGGATAGAAAAGGTCGCACCTGGGGCCTCTCTGTCGGATGTTTCGGCTGCAGTGCAAACTGTTGTCGAGGCTGCAGGCTATTCCGTTGTCAGGGAATTCGTAGGTCACGGTATTGGTCGGTCGTTGCATGAAGATCCACAAATACCGAACTACGGAAAACCCGGTTTCGGTCCCAAGCTGAAAAAGGGAATGGTTCTCGCAATAGAACCGATGGTGAATGCCGGGACTCAGCATGTTCGGGTGCTCGATGATGGGTGGACTGCGGTGACGCAGGATGGTCGCCCGTCTGCACATTTCGAACACACGGTTGCGGTGACTGAAACTGGTTATGAAATACTGACCAGAGTGTAAACTGTTAATAGTACGACATATCGAGTAGAGGTTGGTAATGAAAGTTCGCGCATCTGTAAAAACCATTTGTGATAAATGCAAAGTGATCAAGCGTAAGGGTGTTTTACGTGTGATCTGCGAAAACCCCAAGCATAAGCAAAGACAGGGTTAATAGGAGGATACAAAGTTGGCACGTATTGCTGGTATTGACTTACCGAAAAATAAACGAATTGAAGTTGCGCTGACCTATATTTACGGTATCGGACGCTCAACGTCTCAACACATCCTGTCTCAGGCTGGTGTAGATTTTAGTACTCGCTCCGATGATCTGACGGAGGCCGAAGTTGGCCAGATCCGTAAGATTATTGATGATGAGTTGAAGGTAGAAGGTGACCTGCGTCGTGAAGTATCCATGAACATCAAGCGTATGATGGATCTGGGTAACTATCGTGGTCTGCGTCATCGTCGTGGCTTGCCTGTGCGTGGCCAGAAAACGAAAACCAATGCCCGTACCCGTAAGGGACCGCGTAAAACGGTTGCCGGTAAGAAGAAATAATTGGAGGAACCATGGCTAAGCCAGGTAAAAAAGTTGTAAGGAAAAGTAAGGCGAAAAAAAATATCGTCAATGGTGTTGCCCATATCCAGGCGACATTTAACAATACGATCGTTTCAATTGCCGATGTCAGTGGGAATGTTATCTCCTGGGCAACGGCAGGTGGGTCCGGTTTTAAAGGGTCGCGCAAAAGTACTCCGTTCGCTGCACAGGTTGCTGCAGAAACTGCAGCCAAGGCGGCACAGGAGCATGGCCTGCGTAACGTCGAAGTTTGCGTTAAAGGTCCTGGTTCCGGTCGTGAATCGGCACTGCGTGCACTGCAAAGTGCTGGCCTGAACGTCACGATGATCAAAGATGTGACCCCGATCCCCCACAATGGCTGTCGTCCTCCCAAGCGCCGTCGCGTGTAATCACGGGATGGTTTGACAGATTGACGATAGACTTCAGAGGATATTGAAATGGCAAAAAACTTTACAGCTAAAGGCAAAATTGTAAGACGTCTTGGGGTTAATATTTATGGTAACCCGAAGTATGACCGTCTGCTTGAGCGTCGTCCGACCCCTCCCGGTGAGCATGGCGCCGGTCGTCGTGGTAAACCTTCCGATTACTCTCGCCAACTGACGGAGAAACAAAAAGTCCGTTTTTGCTATGGTTTGAGTGAAAAGCAATTCCGTCGCGTATTCGACAAGGCGAAAGCCATGAAGGGTGTTACCGGTCACAATATGCTGGTATTGCTTGAGCGTCGTCTTGATAATATGGTATTCCGTCTCGGACTGGCTTCGACCCGTTCTGAGGCTCGCCTGTTTGTCCGTCATGGACATTTTCTTGTCAACGGACGTAAGGTTGATATTCCTTCCTACCTTGTTCGTGCCGGTGATGTGATTGAGGTTCGTGAAAAGAGTCGTAAGATCGGTAAGATCTCTGAAGCTCTTGATAGCGTGATGCGTCGTGGAATCCCCTCCTGGTTGGAACTCGAGCGAGATGCGTTTAAAGGAACAGTCAAATCTTTACCTGCGCGTGAAGAGTTGACGACTCCTGTGTTCGAGGAACAGTTGATTGTTGAACTCTATTCCAAGTAATACGCAATCACTCAGCTAACCTCAGCATGGAGAAAATGAATGTATAAAAACTGGAGAGATCTGATCAAGCCGAAACGCCTTCAAGTCGATTCCCGCAGCCTGACTGCCAATTATGGCAAATTTTTTGCGGAGCCTTTCGAGCGTGGTTTCGGTACAACGATTGGTAACTCATTGCGCCGTATTCTGTTGTCTTCACTGCAGGGAGCGGCTATCACTTCAGTAAGAATCAAGGGCGTTCTTCACGAATTCTCGACTGTTCCGGGCGTGACAGAGGATGTTACGGACATTATTCTTAACCTGAAGTCAGTTTTGCTCCGTCTCGAAGGTCAGGAAAGTCGTAATATTCGCATCGTTAAAAAAGGTGCTGGTGTTATCACGGCAGGAGATATTGTCACGGATTCGAATGTCGAAATTCTAAATCCGGATTTGTATATTGCAACCTGCACCAAGGAAGCTGATGTAGAGATCGATATGGTCGTTTCCATGGGCAAAGGGTATGTTACCGCAGAGCGCAATCGTGATGATAAGGCACCTGTCGGAACGATTCCCATCGATTCGATTTTTTCACCGATTAAAAAGGTGAATTATGCTGTCACCAATGCCCGTGTCGGTCAGATTACTGATTATGACAAGCTGACACTGGAAGTCTGGACGGATGCCAGTGTTAAGCCGGAAGATGCTGTCGCCTATTCGGCAAAGATTCTCAAAGAGCATCTGCAGATGTTCATCAACTTTGATGAAGAGCAGATCCCTGAGGAGGAGCCGGAAGAGGAGGAAGTTCAGAAGATCAATGAGAATTTGTATCGCAGCGTTGAGGAACTCGAGTTGTCGGTACGCAGTGCGAATTGCCTTAAGAATGCACGTATCTCCTTGATTGGTGATCTGGTCCAGAAGACGGAAGCTGAAATGCTGAAAACTCAGAATTTCGGTCGTAAGTCACTTAACGAAATCAAAGATATCTTGGCTGAAATGGGTTTGACCTTGGGAATGAAACTTGAGAACTTCCCGGACCCTGAATATCTTAAAGTTCTGCAGAAAAGTCGGGAAGAAATCTAGTTCACTGACTACGCATAGAAAGGATCGTAACAATGCGTCACAATAAGTCAGGCCGCCGTTTAGGTCGCAATTCAAGTCATCGTGCTGCGATGCTGCGTAACATGGTTACGTCGTTGATCGATCACGAGCGCATCACAACGACGGATGCTCGTGCTAAAGAAGTTCGTAAGATCGCTGAGAAAATGATTACTTTAGGTAAGCGTGGCGATCTGCATGCGCGCCGTCAGGCACTGAGTGTTATCCGTGAGAAGGAAGTTGTCGCCAAGCTGTTTGATCGCCTTGCACCGCGTTTTTCTGAGCGTGCTGGTGGTTATACCCGTATTATCAAAGTGGGTAACCGCCTCGGTGATAACGCTCCGGTCTCTATTATTGAGTTTGTTGATCAAGAGCAAGCTGCCGAATAATCCGGTGGCAATATAGTAAGCGTATAAAAAGGCAAGGGGATTTCCCTTGCCTTTTTTTCTAACTGTTCAGTGAGGACGTCGATGAAAATTACACCCACATTTTCAGAATTCAAGGCGTTGTCTGCGACAGGGAACCTGATTCCTGTTTATGCAGAGATTCTAGCCGATATGGAAACCCCGGTTTCGGCGTTTAAAAAAATCGATAACGGTGAGTTGTCGTTTTTACTTGAGAGTATCGAAGGCGGAGAAAAGTGGGCGCGCTATTCCTTGTTGGGCAGTGGGGCGGGGTGTGTTTTTCGCACACGCGGCGATCACTACGAGATAGTTCGTAATGGACAGGTCGATGAAAGTGGTGACAGTGATGATCCGCTTGAGGTGCTTCGCACTCTGCTGAGCCGTTATCAACCGGTTGAAATGGACGGTTTACCCCGCTTTTGTGGTGGTGCGGTTGGCTATCTCGGCTATGATATGGTGCGTTATGTTGAGAAACTTCCTGATGGCAATCCTGCTGATATCGGTGCGTATGACAGTTGTTTTATCCTGACCGATTCGATTCTGATTTTTGATAACCGCCAACAAAAAATTAAAGTGGTGTGCAATGTTCACATTGAAAAGGATGTTGACTTGCAACATGTCTACGATGAGGCTGTTCGCACAATTCACGCGTTGATCAGCAAGCTGCGTCAACCTCGTGCCGTTGAAGCGTGCAAGCCGCAAGGACAGCACCAGTTTAGCGCCAATTTTTCTAAGCCTCAATTTCTCGAAGCTGTTGAGCAGTGTAAGGAGTATGTTCGTTCTGGGGATGTCATTCAGGTGGTTTTATCTCAGCGGTTCTCTGCTGAACTCAAGGCCGATCCTTTCGATATTTATCGCTCTTTGCGTACGATCAATCCGTCTCCCTATATGTTCTTTTTGCGTTTCGGTGCCACATTGGTGGTTGGGGCTTCACCAGAAGTGCTGGTGCGTAAAGAGGACGATGTCGTTGAAGTGCGTCCCATTGCCGGAACGCGACCACGCGGCAAGACCGTTGAAGAGGACGAAGTTTTTGAGAGGGAGCTTCTTGAGGATCCGAAAGAGCTGGCTGAGCATGTCATGCTTGTCGATCTTGGCCGCAATGATCTCGGTCGTATCTGTCGCACCGGCAGTGTCAATATCAGTGAACTCAAAGTTATTGAGCGTTATTCTCACGTTATGCATATTGTCTCCAATGTCCGCGGTGTTCTTGATAACAATATGGACGCATTTGATGTATTTCGTGCAACATTCCCGGCGGGGACGTTGAGTGGTGCTCCGAAGATCCGAGCGATGGAAATTATCGATGAGATGGAACCACAACGCCGAGAGATTTATGGCGGTGCTGTGGGCTATTTTTCGTTTTCCGGCAATATGGATATGGCGATTGCCATTCGCACCCTTGTTATTCACGACAATAGGGTTCACCTGCAGGCTGGAGCCGGAATTGTTGCTGACTCCTCGCCGGTGGCAGAATACGAGGAAACCATCAACAAGGCCAAAGGGGTGATGAAGGCCATTGAGATGGCTGAAGGAGGTCTCGAATAATGTTGCTGATGATTGATAATTACGACTCCTTTACCTATAATCTGGTCCAGTATTTTCGGGAACTGGGAGAAGAGGTGGTGGTCTATCGCAATGACGCTATCACTGTTGACGAAATTGCCGCATTACATCCGGAGAAGCTTGTCATCTCTCCCGGCCCCTGTACGCCCCGCGAAGCGGGAATCTCGGTGGAAGCTATTCAATATTTTGCTGGAAAGCTGCCGATTCTCGGTGTTTGCCTTGGGCATCAAGCCATTGGCGAAGCCTTTGGCGGCAATATTGTTCGCGCAGACGAATTGATGCACGGCAAAACCAGTGCTATGTACCACAAAGGCACAGATCTGTTTGCCGGACTTGACAACCCGTTTGACGCCACCCGTTATCATTCTCTGGTCATCGAGCGAGCCACGATCCCCTCATGTCTGGAGGTGACCTGCTGGACCGATCGCGATATGATTATGGGGGTTGCGCATAAAGAGCTGGCCATTTGGGGTGTACAATTTCATCCGGAGTCAATTCTGTCTCTGGCCGGAAAGCCTTTATTGCAGAATTATCTCGACCTGGCAGAGCAATTCTGGAGGGAGTCATGATTAAAGCAGCCATTGGTCGTGTCGTTGACGGCCACGACCTGACTGAAAATCAGATGGTGGATGTGATGAATCAGATCATGGGCGGTGAAGCGACTCCGGCCCAGATTGGTGCATTTATCACCGCTTTGCGTCTTAAAGGGGAAACCGTTGCCGAAATCAGCGGTGCTGCGCGAGTGATGCGTGCTCATGCGACGCCGATCCGCGTTGGTGCAGCGTTGGACATCGACCGCGAAGAGATCAACACCGATCAAGAGACCATTCTCGATACCTGTGGAACCGGTGGCAGTGGCACTAAAAGTTTTAATATTTCCACCACCGTCGCCTTTGTGGTCGCTGCCTGTGGTATCAAGGTCGCCAAGCATGGCAATCGCAGTGTCTCTTCGGCTTGCGGCAGTGCCGATGTGCTGGAGGAACTCGGGGTTAATCTCGATGTCACGCCGGCCGTGGTTGAATCCTGTATTGATGAATTGAATGTCGGTTTTCTTTATGCCCCGGCTCTGCACGGTGCGATGAAATACGCCATTGGTCCGCGTCGGGAGATCGGGATCCGTACTATTTTTAACGTGCTTGGTCCGTTGACCAATCCGGCTAGAGCGGATCGCCAGGTGCTGGGTGTGTATCGTAAAGATCTCGTTAAGCCACTGGCAGAGGTGTTGTGTCACCTGGGTTGTAAACGTGGTTTTGTTGTTCATGGCAGTGACGGTATGGATGAGGTGACCTTGACCGGACCGACAGACATTGCCCGTATTGACGATGGCGAGATAACCCTGTCGACAGTCACCCCGGAAGATTTCGGCTTGAGTTGCTGTGTCCTGGAAGACCTGCAGGGCGGCGATGCCAAAGCCAATGCGAGCATTGTTCGAGATATCCTGCATGGGAAACCTGGCCCGAAACGGGATGTCGTGTTGCTTAACAGTGCGTTTGCCCTGGTCGCCGCCGGTGTCGTGGATGATCTTGGTGCGGGGTTGGATATGGCCCGACAAACCATTGATACCGGTCTGGCCACGGTGAAACTTGAAGGTTTGATTCGGATGACCAACCAATGATTCTCGATAAGATTCTTGCTCATAAACAGATCGAAGTAGCCAGCGCCAAGCAACGTTATTGCGTCGAGCAGTTAGTGGATTGGATTGCTCAGGCTCCGGCGACGCGTGGTTTTGAGAAATGCTTGCGTCAGCGCGCCGTTGATGGGGTGGCCATTATTGCCGAGGTGAAAAAAGGCTCCCCTTCCAAAGGAATTATCCGTGAAGATTTTGATCCTGTGGCCATTGCCAAAGGCTATGAAGCGGCAGGAGCCACGTGTTTGTCGGTGTTAACGGATGAAACCTTTTTTTACGGCCATCTTGACTTCCTCCAGCAGATTGCCGCTGAGGTTCAGTTGCCGCTACTGCGCAAGGATTTTATCATTGATGCCCATCAGATTTATGAGGCACGGGCTTTTGGTGCCGATGCCATCTTGTTGATAGCCGCCGCTCTAGATCTCTCGCAACTGCAGAAATTTCATGCGCTGGCCCGAGAACTGGAGCTCGATGTTCTGCTTGAAGTGCACAATGAGGAAGAGCTTGCTATCGCTTTGCAGACGGACTGCACTCTGATTGGCGTGAATAACCGCTGCCTGAAAACATTTGTTACTGATCTGGCCGTTAGTGAGCGGTTGTTGCCGAACATCCCCAGCTCGCGGCTGGTGGTTTCAGAAAGCGGTATTCAGGATTACGCGTCGATCTCCCGTTTGCGAAAAGCCGGTGCCGGAGCCTTTCTTATCGGTGAAAGCCTGATGCGCGAAGGGGATTTTGCTGCCAAGCTGGCGCAACTTCTTGGAGGCACCGGTGTCTGACGCTGTGCGCTTCGCCGACGTCAAGGTGAAAATCTGCGGGATTACCTCGTTAAAGGATGCTCTGGCCGCCGTCGAAGCCGGTGCCGATGCTCTGGGGTTTGTGTTTTATTCGCGGAGTTCCCGCTATATTGCGCCTGAAACGGCGGCGCACATCATCCGACAGTTGCCTGCGTTTGTCACCACTGTGGGACTGTTCGTTAACGAGCAGTCGGCGGTGATTGACGATATCGTGACAACCTGCCAGCTCGATGTTGTTCAGCTGCACGGTGACGAATTGCCGGAGCAATGCCACTGCTCCGCAGCCCGAGTTGTCAAAGCGTTGCGCATTCGCGATGAGGAAAGCCTGGTCGGAATCGACCGCTATCCAGTCACCTCCCTGTTGCTCGATGCCTGGTGTGACCAGGCCTACGGTGGAACCGGCAAGGTGGGACGCTGGGATCTGGCACGTCAGGCCGCCGAGAAAAATATTGTCATTCTTGCCGGCGGATTGACGCCGGACAATGTCGCCGAGGCGGTGCGTGACGTTAGCCCTTATGCCGTTGATGTCTCCAGTGGGGTGGAGAGCGCCCCGGGAGTCAAAGATCCGGCGCTGATGAGCGCCTTTGTATACCACGCTAAAAACGCCAGGAGTTAATCATGTCGATGTATTCATACCCGGATCCAAGAGGTCATTTTGGCCAGTTTGGCGGACGCTATGTGGCGGAAACCCTGATGCCGGCCCTGCTGGAGCTGGAACAGGCCTATAAGGAAGCCATCGCTGATCCTGAGTTTGACAAAGAGTTCCACTATTATCTCAACCACTATGTTGGTCGCCCCAGTCCGCTCTATTATGCCGAGCGATTGACCGAGCATCTTGGTGGCGCTAAGATTTATCTGAAGCGCGAAGATCTGAATCACACCGGTGCTCATAAGGTCAATAATACTGTTGGCCAGGTGCTGCTGGCTAAGCGAATGGGAAAAAAGAAGGTGATTGCCGAGACCGGTGCAGGTCAACACGGCGTGGCGACGGCTACGGTGGCGGCGCGCTTTGGGCTCGAATGTGAGGTTTTTATGGGCACGGAGGATATCCGTCGCCAGTCGCTGAATGTCTTCCGCATGAAACTGCTTGGCGCCAAAGTGCATGGTGTTACAAGTGGCACGGCCACTCTGAAGGATGCCATGAACGATGCGTTGCGTCACTGGGTAACGCATGTCCGAGATACGTTCTATGTTATTGGAACCGTGGCCGGACCTCATCCCTATCCGCAACTGGTCCGTGATTTTCAGGCGGTGATCGGTCGTGAGGCGCGTGAACAAATCCTGAGCGCTGAAGGGAAACTGCCCGATGCCGTGGTCGCCTGTATCGGTGGCGGGTCCAATGCCATGGGGATTTTTTATCCGTTCATTGATGATGAAACTGTGCGTCTGATGGGGGTCGAAGCCGCCGGGTTGGGAGTGGATACCGACAAGCATGCTGCCAGCATCAGCGCCGGGAAAGTTGGCGTGCTGCATGGTAATAAAACTTTCCTGCTTCAAGACGACGATGGCCAGATCAATCATGCGCACTCCATTTCCGCAGGGCTGGATTATCCCGGTGTCGGTCCGGAGCATGCCCTGCTGCATGATATCAAGCGAGCCGAATATATGGCCATCAGTGATGATGAGGCTTTGGAAGGTTTTAAAAAATTGACCCAACTCGAAGGGATTATCCCCGCGTTGGAGAGTGCCCATGCCGTGGCCCAGGTGATCAAGTTGGCACCAACCATGAGCAAAGAGCAGATTATCATCATGAACCTGTCCGGTCGTGGTGACAAAGATATGCATACCGTCGCTGAAGCGTTCGGCGTGCAGTTGTAACGACAAGGAGTCTTATGCGTTTTGATACCCTCAATCTTCCCGAACTGGTTCAGCAGGGAGTGGTGCAGCTCGGTTTTTCCGAACTGACCCCGGTGCAAGAGCAGGCCATTCCGCTTGCCTTGAATGGTCGCGATATCGCTGCCCAGGCCCAGACTGGAACCGGTAAAACAGCCGCTTTTCTGATTGCCCTCTATACCCGCCTGCTCAACAACCCGCAACCGACGTCAGAGAATCCACGTGCGTTGATTATGGCGCCAACCCGTGAGCTGGTGGTGCAGATCTGTGAAGATGCCAAGGGGCTGGTGCCGGATTCGCCATTAACCATTCATCCGGTATATGGCGGGGTGGATTATGACCGTCAGCGCCAGGCGTTTGGCAAAGGGGTGGACATTGTTGTGGCCACGCCGGGACGTTTGATCGATTATGCCAAGCAAAAGGTTTTCTCCTTCAAACGTATTGAAGTGCTGGTGATTGATGAAGCCGACCGCATGTTTGATATGGGCTTTATCAGTGATCTGCGTTTCATTTTGCGCCGCTTGCCCTCCTATGATAAACGACAGACCATGCTGTTTTCGGCGACTCTGTCACCGCGGGTCATGGAGCTGGCCTACGATTTTATGAACGAAGCGGAAAAGGTGCAGATTGAGCCGGAGCAGGTGACTGCAGAGCGTGTTGAGCAGATCGTGTACCATGTTGGCGCCAAGGAAAAAATTCCTTTGTTGCTTGGTTTGTTGAATGGGCGGATGGCAGACGGACGAGTGATGGTGTTTGCCAACACCAAGCGTGATACCGATTATGTCACTCGGGTTCTCCAGGCTAATGACGTCAAAGCCGCACAGATCTCCGGCGATATTTCCCAGGTCAAGCGAATGCGTATCCTCAGTGAATTTAAAGAGGGCAAGGTTCAGGTGCTGGTGGCCACGGATGTTGCTTCACGAGGAATCCATATTGAGGATGTTACCCATGTCGTCAACTATGATGTGCCTCAGGATCCGGAAGACTATGTCCATCGCATTGGCCGCACCGCCCGAGCTGGAGCCTCCGGTCTGGCGATTATGATGGCGGATGAAGATTTGGTCTATCACCTGCCGGCGATTGAAGAATATATCAGCAGTTCCATACCCAGCGAAGTTCCGGCGGAAGAATTGTTTACCTGGAAGTTCAAGCGTCCGGCACGTAAACATAAGAAGACACCTGCACACAGTAAATCGCCCGGCAAAGGGGCTCCGAAGGGGCACTCTAAATCGGGTGATAAACCACAACGTCGTCGGCCGCGTCGTCGCAAGCCTGCTGGCTCCAAACCAACGGAAAGCTGATGGCGCTACATGATCCGTTGTTGCCGGAATTGATCGATTGCCAGCGCTGTCCTCGTTTGATGGATTATCTGGCGACGCTTCCACCCAAAGGGGGACGGTCGCGTGATGACTATTGGAATCGGCCCGTGCCCGGCTTTGGCGATATCAATGCGCGCATCTGGTTGGTTGGGTTAGCTCCTGGTGCTCATGGTGCCAATCGTACGGCACGACCGTTCACTGGTGACGGTGCCGGTGATTTTATGTATCCCCTGCTGTATCAGGCCGGGCTGAGCAATCAGGCAGAATCGGAATCCTGTGATGATGGGCTGCGGCTCAACGATTTGTATATCAGTAATGCCGTCAAATGTGTTCCACCGGGCAACAAACCGCTGGCTGAAGAATTTCACCAGTGTCGCGATTATCTGCTGCGTGAATGGAAGCAATTAACATCGGTTCGGGTGATTCTGGCTTTGGGACGCGATGCCTTTATCAGTGTGTTACATCTGTTAAAACAGCAGGGCATGATTAAGCGGCTGGCGGATTTTCCTTTTGCCCATAATGCCTGCTTTGAACTGACAAATGGTCAATATCTGCTGGCCTGTTACCACACCAGTCGTTATAACGTGCAGACCGGGCGAATGACTGAAGCGCTTTTTTTAGAGGTGTTAAACCGAGCGCGTCAGTTGGCTGAAGCCTAGCTGTTCCATGTGGCCAGGCTATCGAAAATGCAAACGCTGTTAGAAAACGGTTGAAAGCGTTAACAGCGTTGAACTACACTAGCAAAATTGAGCTGAAGAAGAGAGAGTGTCGTGGGTCGAATTGAAGAAACTTTTGCACAACTGAAACAAAACAACCACAAAGCGTTGATACCATTTATTACCGCCGGTGATCCGAATATGGACACCACGGAAAAGATCATCGCCACCTTGGTTGACGCCGGAGCCGATCTCATTGAGCTGGGCGTGCCTTTTTCCGATCCGATGGCCGATGGCCCGACTATCCAGGCCGCTTCCGAGCGGGCACTGGCTGCGGGGGCCACTCTCGATTCAGTTCTCGATCTGGTTGAACGGGTTCGCTCATTCAGCCAGGTGCCGATCGTGTTGATGGGCTATTATAATCCCGTATTCTGTTATGGGCTCGAGCGGTTTGCCGCCCGAGCTGCTCAAGCTGGCGTTGATGGGCTGTTGTTGGTCGATTTGCCGTCAGAGGAACGGGAGGAATTGCACATCCACTTGAAGCCCAAGGGGATTCACCTGATCACCCTCTTAGCTCCGACAACACCGCCGGATCGTGCCGCCCAGCTTCTTAAACAAGCTCAGGGCTTTGTGTACTATGTGTCGATGACCGGAGTGACAGGAACCAGTAAGGTGGATGGCTCTGCCATTGAATCACAAGTGGTGCAGCTTCGAGAGCTCAGCCCTGTTCCGGTTGCCGTTGGCTTCGGCATTACCACCGAACAGGATGCTGCTGCAATCGCGCGTTTCTCGGATGCCGTCGTGGTGGGAAGCGCTTTGGTCAAAGTTATTCAACAGCACGCAGAGTCGCCCCGTTTGCAGGAGGAGGTTCGCCGTTTTGTGGCGGAGCTCAAACAGGGTGTGAGCCGTGCAACCGATTTACAATGAGGTAACTCATGTCCTGGTTCAGCCGAAAAAAAGCGCCTATCGCGCCTGTTGAAAAAAAGACCGTCCAGATGCCAGAGGGCTTGTGGACTAAATGTAAAAATTGCTCTGAAATCATCTACGCCAAGGAAATTGAGCGTAATCTGAATGTTTGCCCCAAATGTGATTATCACTTCCGCATCAGTGCCCGTGCCCGTATTGATCTGGTTCTGGACAAAAACTCGTTTGTGGAAATGGATGCGGCACTGGAATCGGTCGACTTTCTCGACTTTAAAGATTCCAAAAAATACAAAGATCGTATCAAAGCGTCGGTGACCAAAGCCGGTGGCGGTGATGCCGTGGTCTGCGGTGAAGGGACCATTGACGGCTTGCCCGTTGTCGTGTCGGTGTTTGATTTCAGCTTCATGGGTGGCAGCATGGGCTCTGTGGTCGGGGAGAAAATCACCCGCGCCATTGAAAAGGGCCTGGAAACAAACACGCCGGTGATTGTGTTTTCCTGCAGTGGTGGTGCCCGCATGCAGGAGAGTATTCTGTCGCTGATGCAGATGGCCAAAACCAGTGCGGCGCTGGCCAAACTCAAGGCGGCAGGAATACCGTTTATCTCGGTGTTGACTGATCCGACCACCGGTGGTGTGACCGCCAGCTTCGCCATGCTCGGTGATATCAATATGACGGAACCGCGTGCCCTGATCGGCTTTGCCGGACCTCGTGTTATCGAACAGACCATCCGCCAGAAACTGCCTGAAGGGTTCCAGCGCTCCGAGTATCTGCTTGAGCACGGCATGATCGATATGATCGTCCGCCGTCAGGAGATGAAACAGCGCTTGTCTCAAGTGCTGCGTATCTTCACCAAAAGCTGATGAACACGCCCGACGCGGCCTTGGAGTTCCTCTACGGGCTCCAGATGTTCGGGATAAAACTGGGGCTGGAGAATATCCAGACCCTGGTTGATTCCGTCGGGCAACCCCAACGCAACTACGGGATTGTTCATGTTGCCGGAACCAACGGCAAAGGGTCGGTCTGTGCGTTTCTCGGTCGGATTTACCGGCAGGCGGGTTATCAGGTTGGCGTCTACACATCGCCTCATCTGCATCGTTTCAATGAACGCATTCGGGTAAACGGCCAGCCGATCGATGATCATGATCTGGTCGCACTGGTTGATGAGCTTCGCCAAAAAAATTCTGAGGTGCCAGCGACGTTTTTTGAATTTACGACGGCGTTGGCACTTCTTTATTTTGCCCGGCAAAATGTTGATCTGGTGATTCTTGAGGTGGGCATGGGTGGACGTCTTGATGCCACCAATGTGGTTGCGCCCCTTGTTTCGGTGATCACTCCGGTCAGCGATGACCATGGCGATTATCTTGGTGGCAGCTTGGCCGAGATCGCAGCGGAAAAGGGTGGGATCATTAAACCGGGGGTTCCTGTGGTAATTGGTCCTCAAGATAAGGCTGCAATGGCTGTTCTCTCTGCCCGAGCAAAGGAGATGGCTGCGCCCTGTTTGTGCTTCGGGCGTGATTTTTCGGTGGAAAAAACTACAAGCGGTTGCCGGGTGACGACTGGCGCTCTCTGCTGGTCAGAACTGCAACCGTCATTACCGGGGCGCCATCAGTACGATAACCTTGCGGTAGCGTTGATGGTCGTGACGCACTTGGCTGAGCAGGGCTGGCAGGTTACACAGCAGGTTGTGCGAGAGGCCGTAGCGGATACCCGCTGGCCCGGACGTCTGGAGTGGGTTGGGGAGCGCATTCTTCTCGATGGCGCGCACAATGCTTCTGGAGCCCACGCGTTAGCTGATTACTTGCGTGGTTGCAATGTGCAGCGGATTCACTGGGTGGCGGGGTTTAAGGCGGACAAGGATATGGAGGCTGTTGTGTCCTCTTTATTGCCGTTTGTCGTACAGGCTTATTGCGTTGAGCCACCGACAGAACAGGCGTATCCGAGAGAAAATGTGGTGGTCCATCTTCAGCAACATGGTTGCGAGGCCTCTGCCTGGGACTCCCCGACAGTTGCGCTGGAGGCGGCGTTACAGCAGTGTGGGGATCACGACCTCGTTGTCGTGGCAGGTTCTCTGTTTTTGGTTGCTGCCTGTCGAGACTGGTTGATATCAACATGTAACTTGGAAGAAATGGATGAGGCAAACTGTGACGGGTAAAGTTTGGATGCGATGTTCTGCGTGGCTGGTTGTGCTGTTATTCTCTGTTGTGGGAGGCACGACCATGGCGGCAACGCCGGGCGAAAGTGATGAACCGGTTTCCCTACAGGCCGATTCTCTCGACTATGACAAGGCCACGTCCACTTATACGGCTGTGGGCAAAGTTGATCTCCAGCAGGGTACAACGCAACTGTTTGCCGATAAGGTCCGCTACAACACCAAAACCGGTGATGCTGAAGCTGAAGGAAATGTTGATCTGCGTGATGTCGATGGCCAATTGCAAGGCCAGCAGATGGACGTTAACATCCGTACCAGCGTCGGTACGGCTCAGCAGGCACGCGGTTTTATCTCCTCCTACAATTTCCACCTTGCCGGGGAGGAGATCAGTAAACTCGGTGACCAGAAATATCGCATCCGTAACGGTTCTTTCACCACGTGTGATGGTGATGTGCCGGCGTGGAAATTTGCCGCCAAAGAGGTGAATGTCACCGTTGGTGGTTATGCCAAAGCCAAACATGTGACGTTTTATCTCCATGATATTCCGGTGCTGTACACCCCCTATCTGGCTTATCCGGTTAAAGTGGAGCGTGAGTCCGGCTTTTTGATGCCCGGTTTTGGTTATTCCAGAGAACGGGGCATGCAGTTGTCTCTGGCCTATTATCAGGTGTTGGCCCGTAATATGGACGCCACTCTGTATGTTGATTATTTCTCCGATATGGGCATCGGCACCGGTTTGAACTATCGTTATATCTTTGGCGATGACAATGAAGGTGAAGCCGATCTCTATTATATTTCCGGCTATGGCGATTCAGGCTATGCCGATCTGGATGACCGCTTTGCTTACCGATGGGAACATCTCGGTACATTGCCGGGGCAATTCCGGTTCAGTGCCGATGTTGAATATGTCAGTGATCGTGAGTACTTTGAGGATTTTGGCACCGTAGCCGAAGAGTATGATAAGGATGAGGTGGAATCCACCGTCGCACTGAGTCGTCAGTGGGGCAACTGGAACATGACCGCTGAGCTGCTTTATACCAAAGATCTCGAAGAGAACGCGGACAATGATCATACTCTCCAGCGACTGCCGGAGATTCAGCTCGATTACAACCGCACCCGTATCGGTCAGACGCCGTTTTATGCCAAGCTTGATGCAACCTCAACCTATTTCTGGCGGCGTGAAGGTCTCAAGGGAGAGCGGATGGATATTCGCCCGGCTCTCTCCGCAATTTTCCAGCCGGGAATGGTTGCCGAAATTGAACCGGAAATCGGTTATCGCGAGCGACTCTACTGGACCTCCAGCGAGGGGCCTGGCTTTGAACATGCGGAAAATATGGATTTTTCCACACGTGTTTCCACCCGCGTTTCACGCATTTTTACGTTGGGCGCAACCACAGGGCTGACCAAGCTTAAGCACAGTGTTGAACCGGAAGTCACCTATTATTATACGCCGAACAAAAAACAGGACGACCTGCCCTATTTTGACAGTGCCGACCGCATCGACAACGCCAACGAAGTGGAATATGCGTTAGTCAATCGCCTGGTGGGGCGGTTTGATTCGGAAAACGGGTCACCGACCTACCTTGAACTGGTTTATTTCCGTCTGTCTCAAACCTATGATATCTGGCTGAGTCGCCGTGATCGTGAAGAGAAGGAAGACGAAGATCGTTTTTCCGATATCCGGGGTGAGCTGATTGTGCGCCCGAGCACCCTTTGGACGTTTGATGTTGATAGCTATTACGATCCCCATCGCAATGAATTGAGTAAATTTACGGCCGAATTTGGTGCCCGTTACAGCGATGATCACCGCTATACCGCCTCTTACCGTTACAAAGAAGATGATTCAGAATACTTGGCCACGACTCTGGCGGTTGACTGGCTTGATCCGCTGTTTGTGACCTACGAGTACCGTCACGATCTGGTGGAAAACCATCGTTTGGAAAATATGGTCGCCGTGGAATATCGTTCCCAATGCTGGAGCGTGTTCGTCAGTTATCGGGACCGCATCGAAGACCATGAAATCATGTTCAGCTTTGCTTTGAGTGGCATCGGCTCCGTCGGACAGATTGGTGCCAGCCTCGGTACCGAGTGATCCTGATTGCCCAGTTGTAAAAAAACGCCCCTGTCACAGTCGACAGGGGCGTTTTTTTTATGGTGCGGGTTGGTGTAACGGATAGAGTGCTACCGGCAGGCCGCCATTGCGAAATTGCAGTTGCGGTGCCGGCACTCCTCGCAGGGGGTGAGGCAGAATCATCGCCCCATGCCATCCGGAAAAATTGGCATCGAAGTGGGCGTGGAGGGCTTGAAGCAGTTGTGGTGTGGTTTGTGATTGCTGCAGGCGTTCCCCGTAAGGGGGGTTGCTCAACCATAAACCTTGAGGGCCGGAGCTGTGTTGCTGTTGATAAGGACATTGTTCAAAATGGATCCATTGGTCGACACCAGCAGCTTTGGCATTGGTTCGGGCGGCGTGAATGGCCTGCTCATCCTGATCGCTGGCGGTAATGGTGATAGATGGAGTGCGTTGCTGGTGCTTTGCCTCGTGCAGCAGGGACTGCCACAGGTTTCCCCGATAACCGGGCCAGTGTTGAAAGGCAAACACGCGCTGCCGGCCCGGAGCCAGTTCGCCGGCAATCATGGCGGCTTCAATGGCCAGTGTCCCCGAACCGCACAGTGCGTCGAGAAAATCGCTGTCGCCGTTCCAGTGACATTGAAGCAGGCAGCCGGCAGCCAGTGTTTCGCGCAACGGAGCCGGTGTCATTTGTTGACGATAACCGCGGCGATGGAGTCGTTCTGCGCTGCTGTCGATGGAGATCTGACAGTGATCGTTGTCGAGACGGACCAGGATCTGCTGACGAAATGGTGTGTCCTGTTGCGACACCGGTGTTCCAAGGGCTTTGCCGATCGCCTCACTGATGGTTTGACCGATGCGGCCACTGTGGTTGAGGCGCGATTGTCGGCAGGTGGTTCGTACGTCGATGGCGGTGCCCGGTTTGAGAAACCGGCCCCATGGCAGACGGACCGCCTTGCGGTATAAGGTTGGAAAATCGCGACAGTTGAAATCCCCCAGTCGCACGACAATCCGACTGGCACAGCGTGACCAGAGGTTGGCCAGATACAGTTCACGCAGCTTGCCGTGAAAAGTAACGCCGCCGTGTTCGATGGAGACCGGCACCTGTAACCGGCTTTTCAGCTCGTCCGCGCAAACCGATTCAAAGCCGGGAGCGACAATGGCGTAAAATTGTTCCTCGGTGTTTTTCATTATCACTCTCCTGTGCAGACATCTTTTTAATCGTGGATTGAATCGTGAACCATAGCATATTTTCGCGTGGCGTACACGTCTGACAGGTGCAAGAGCGATGGGAATCGGGTAGACTGATGGCACAGTTTTAAGACGGACATCTATGGTTGGGAGGACGGTTATGGCCTTTGGTGAGTTGGAAATTGACTGGGATTATCTTCTCGAACGGATCGACCGGCTTCTTGATCTTGGTGAAGCCCGTTTGACCAGCGGCTTTGCCGAGGAGAATATAGATACCGAACTATTTACCAGAGCCGCGGCCTTTTACTGGCAGGGCGATGGTTTACGCCCTTTGCTGGATGTGGACCTTGTGCCGCTGGAGGCTTTAGTTGGTGTGGAACCTCAGCGGGCGTCAATTGTCAAGAACACGGCCCATTTTGTTCAGGCGCTTCCGGCCCATCATGTGTTGATTCGTGGTGAGCGGGGTGTTGGGAAGACCGCTCTGGTGAGAGGCTTGCTGCCGCAATTTGTCGCCGAGGGATTGCGTGTTGTGGAACTTCGCACCGCTTATCTGCAGGATGTTGAAGCTCTGGTGCGCTGGTTGCAGGATGTACCGCTGCAATTTATTGTTCTGTGTGAAGATATTGATCCGGCGGCCAATCCTGCCGGATATCAATCTCTGTTGGCTCTGCTCAATCGAGGCTTGGTTGGCTGTCCGGCCAATGTGCGGTTGTATGCGACCATGACCGATGAAGCTGGTGCCTCTCTTCAGGGGGGAGATCTGGAACGCTACTTTGGTCTATGGCTTGATGTGCCGAAGCAGGATGAACGAGGGTTTTTGCAGATCGTTCAACAATTGGCTCAAGGTTACGGCTGTGCTCCGCTGGAGGCAGAGGCGCAGCAGACGGCGTTACGCTGGGCGGATCAGGGGCGCGGTTTCAGTGCTTTGAGTGCCGAGCAGTTTGTTGTCCATTATTGCGCGGAACGGGCTGAGATTGAGGGGCAGGACAGGGAGGCTCTTGCGGAATAACCGATTTTAAACTTTGCTTCTGCGGTGGTTCCAGTATAATGACGAAAATCGCTCGGATGTTGTTTGGATTGCGTGGTTTTTTCGCTGGGATTGTCTATGTCATTGTTTGCCGAAACAGAGCTGCTCGAAGCCTGCCGGGTCTTATTTGGATCCGATCTGCAGTTGAATCGTGACTTTCTGTTTTATATTCAGCCCAGTGGAGTGAAAACAGCTTACCGGCAGCGTGCCAAAGAGACCCACCCGGACCGCCTGGTGGATGCTGAACCGCATGAGTATGAGCAGCAGACTGAGCTATTTCGCGACGTCAGTGAAGCGTATCAACTGCTGCAGTCCTTCACGGCCGACCCCATCAAACGCCTGTGGTGCCCGGCTGATCAGCAGGCCGGTTTTAATTCCCGGAGTCACTCCTCACGTTCTTCATCCTGGCAGCAGCCTGCAACAGAATCCGATAGTACCTCAAGCAGTTATGAATTGCCTCGTCGCCATCTTGAGTTGGGACTCTATCTGTATTATCGCGGCATTATCAGTTATTCCGAGATGATTGAAGCACTGGTCTGGCAACGTCGTCAGCGGCCCGTCCTCGGTGATCTTGCTGAGCGTTGGGGCTGGTTGAGTGCTGAAGATGTTAAAAGGATCAACAGCTATCATGGTCGGCGCGGGCGGTTTGGAACCCGGGCGGTGGAGCTTGGTTACCTGACCCAGTTTCAGGTTCAGGTCTTGCTGCGCTATCAGCGCCAACTGCAGAAACGTTATGGCCAGTATTTTGTCGAGCAGGGGCGGATGACAAATGCTGAGGTTGACACTTGGTTGCGCGAGCAGCGCTTCCACAATCAACATTTTGAAGATCCTTGGAAAAAATGGCGCTAGTCTTGCGTTATCCTACCTTTTGATGTCTGTACGGACGTGATCCGGTGGCGTGAACGGAAAGCGTCCCGGCACCACCAGACCGTTCTCCCACAGTTCGCACTGATCCAATCTGGAGAGAAAATCATCACGACTGATATCTTTAGCCCCCAGCGAATGCAGGTGTTCGGTGGGCAATTGGCAGTCGATCATCCGATAGCCCAGCGGGCACAGGGCTTGAACCAGAGCGATAAAAGCCAGCTTTGATGCGTCCGTTACGCGATGGAACATGGATTCACCGCAAAAACAACGACCGATGGCGAGACCGTAAAGCCCTCCGACCATCTCGCCCTCAAGCCAGCATTCCACGGAATGGGCATAGCCGAGACGATGAAGTTCGATATAGGCTGACATGATCTCCGGGCTGATCCAGGTTGATTCGCCGCGCTCATCCGCTGTCGCGCAGTGGTGGATGCAGGTTTCAAAATCGCGATCGAAGGTGAGGGTAAAGTGCCCCTGGCGCTGCTTTTTAGCCAGCCGTCGGGCGATGTGCAGGTCGCGCGGTTCGAGGATGCAGCGGGGGTCCGGTGACCACCATAGCAGGGGATCTTCGGGGTGGTTCCAGGGAAAGATGCCACAACTGTAAGCCAGGAGCAGACGGGCCGGCTGCAGGTCGCCACCCACCGCTAGGAGTCCGGTATCTTCCGCCAGACGCGGGGCTGGGAAAACCAGCTCGTCTCCCAAGGCAAAAATGGTCATCAGTCGCTTGTCACCTTGTCTGTGTCCCGAGGCTCAAAACGGAACGTCAGGGTCTCGTTGCGGCAGCCGATGTGCACTGTGCCGCCGTGGCTGAGTTCACCAAAAAGAATCGCGTCGGAAAGCGGATCGCTGATCTTTTCCTGAATCAATCGACCCAGCGGGCGCGCGCCGTAAGCCGGGTCAAACCCTTTACGCGCCAGATAACGCCGCGTCGCGCTGCTGATCTTCAGGGTGACCAGGTTTTCCGCCAGACGCTGGCGTACCTCACCAATGAATTTCGTGACGATACTGTCAATAGCTTCTGGTTGCAGCGCGCTAAAGACGATTGTCGCGTCGAGGCGGTTGCGAAATTCCGGAGAAAAGGCCTTTACCAGAGCCTGATCCGGGCTGCCGGTTCCGGCGGCATTAAAGCCGATTGGCGTGGTGCTCAATTCGCGAGCGCCAGCGTTGCTGGTCATGATCAGGATGACATTGCGAAAATCCGCCACTTTGCCATTGTTGTCGGTCAAGCTGCCGTGATCCATGATCTGCAGCAGGATGTTGAACAGATCGGGATGCGCTTTTTCGATCTCATCAAGCAGTAGTACCGTGTGCGGTTTTTTGATCACGGCATCGGTGAGCAAGCCGCCCTGATCAAAACCGACATAGCCCGGTGGGGCGCCGATCAGCCGGGCCACCGAGTGTTTCTCCATATACTCGCTCATGTCAAAGCGGGTAAAAGCGACCCCGAGCTGTTGAGCCAGTTGACGAGCGACCTCGGTTTTGCCGACACCGGTGGGACCGGCAAACAGGAATGAGCCGATGGGGTGTTCGGGGTGGCCGAGTCCGGCTCGAGCACGCAGGATCGAGCGGACCACCTGATGAATTGCCGGGTCCTGGCCAAATACCTGCTGCCTGAGTTTGCGTTCCAGATGTTTCAGTTGCTTGCGATCATCGCGGGAGACGGAGCGTGTCGGGATCTGGGCCATCTCGGCGACAATGGTTTCGATATCCTTAACCTGGATGGTTTGTCGCCGGCTGCCCTGGGTGCGTAACCGCGCACCGATTTCGTCGATCAGATCGATGGCCTTGTCCGGCAAATGGCGATGGGTCAGGTAGCGATTCGACAGCTCCGCTGCCGCTTGCAACACCTCATCGCTGTAGCGGATGTTGTGAAACTGTTCGTAGTGGCTGCGCAGACCCTGGAGAATGGCTACTGTCTCATCAACACTCGGTTCATGGACGTCAATTTTTTGGAAGCGTCGCGACAGAGCTCGATCTTTTTCAAACAGGGTCTTGTACTCATCATAGGTTGTGGCACCGATGCAGCGGATGTCGCCGGACGCGAGCATCGGTTTTAGGATGTTGGAGGCATCCATGGACCCCCCGGATGTGGAGCCGGCACCGATGATGGTGTGGATCTCATCGATGAACAGAATTGGTTGCTCCTGTTCGGTTAATTCATTGAGAACCGCCTTAAGGCGTTCTTCGAAATCGCCACGGTATTTGGTGCCGGCCAGTAGAGCTCCCATGTCCAGAGAATAGATCTGGCTGTCTTTAAGGATTGCCGGGGCGCTGTCTTCCTCAAACAGAGTGGCCAGACCTTCGGCCAAGGCGGTTTTGCCCGTGCCCGGTTCACCGACCAGAATCGGATTATTTTTTCGGCGGCGACACAGCACCTGCATGGTGCGCTGCAGCTCGTTTTTGCGACCAATGAGTGGATCGATTTTGCCGTCGCGCACCCGTTGGCGCAAATCGACGGTGTAATTCTCCAGAGCAGTTTTCTTGCGCGCACCTTTCTCTTTTTTCTCGGGCGCGTCCTTCGTTTTTGGTGAAGATGGCTTATTTCCCTGGCTGCCGATACCGTGGGAGATGTAATTAAGCACATCAAGGCGTTCAATACCCATGGTCGACAACAGTTGGGTGGAGTGGTTTTTGTCTTCACTGAGGATGGAGACCAGAATGTCGCTGGTGTTGACCTCATCTTTTCCGGCGGCACTGCAATGCGTGACGGCATGCTGCAGCACCCGTTGCAGCGCAGCGGTTTGTTCGGGAACTTGCTGTTCATCCTCCGGGACCGTCTCCATCTCCGCGTCAAAGTACTGGTCAAGGTCCAGGCGGATTCGATCGACATCGCCACCGCAGTTGATGATGATTTTTTGTGAATCATCGCTGTAGAGCATGGCGTAGAGGATATGTTCGGTCGTCAGATACTCGTGGTGGCGGCGTTGAGCTTCCTGTACTGCCAGGGAAAATATAATCTGAACTTCTTTACTGAATGTCACGACTCAGAATCCTTTCAAGCCTCTTCAATGGAACAGCGCAGTGGGTGTCCGGCGCTGCGTGCTCGGCGGTGGGTCTGTTCGACTTTGGTCTCAGCAATCTCGAAGGGGTAATTGCCGCAGACCGCCAGCCCTTCATGGTGGATGGCCAGCATGATACGGGTGGCTTCCGCCGGTTGTTTGCGATAGATATTCTCCAACACCTCAACCACAAATTCCATGGTCGTGTAATCATCGTTGTGCATGATCACATTGTAGCGTGGTGGACGAGCTGTTTGTTCTTTTGATAAAACCTCGCCTTCCGGTGTGGTCTGTGTGGGTGGAGCCATGGCGTCCTCAGTTTCGTTTTAATTGCAGGCAGGGATGGTCGCATTTATTTGTGGATGAAATCAAACGTTGAACGGCTTCGGTTTGATTTTATTCACCCACCCAAAAAGGCTGACCGTTTTTTGACCGCCCACTCATGATCTTTGTTTGTTGTAAAAGGTGTTGCTAAATGGCGCAGATGGTTTTGACGCCACTCCCTTTAGGATAGTTTTTTTTTCAGGGAGAATCAATCTCTGTTGAGCTTTCGACGGCGTGAGGGAGTTGTGTTTTGTCTGCAACCATCGTGCTTTTTTCTGGCAGTTGTTTTGGCCGGAATAAACGGTTGAACAAACATAAAGGATGTCTTAAACTACTGGGATTATCGGATTGTGTGTAAACTGTCTTTCTTGCTGCTCGCTGGAACCCTCAACGATGACCTCAGCGCCGGCCACAGAGTCGAAAAAAAATCTCACTCAATCACGGTCTTTCTTGTTGATTGCCGTGGCAGTAGTAGGGCTCGGGTTCGCTTTGTTTGGCGAAAAGGGAGCATTGCGTTTGCATCAGGTTCAGCAGCACCAAGCCCAATTGTTGGCGCGTTATGAACAACTGCAGCAGGCGAATACGCGACTGCGTAACGAGATTGACTCGCTCAGTCATGATGAGCGCTATATGGAACAGGTGGCACGCAGCACCTTCAATCTGGTACGCGATGGAGAAATTATTTACCAATTCTCTCCGTCAACGCATTAAGAGACCGTCGTGAACCCGCTTTTTCGCCAACCCGGCGAAGCGGTTCTGACTGAATTTGTATAGGGGACGTTTGGTCCCCTATTTTGTTTATCAGGGATTTCAAACCATGGAATCCGCTGAGGCCCAAGAGTTTTTCCGGAATAAAAACCGGGTTTGCCTACGAAGAGTAATGGATCAATGAAAACACGTTTGAAAGAAGCGGTTGCGTTGGCATTGCGTCAATGCTTCGATGCCGAGACGCTGATCAGTAATGAAATTCCCGATTTTGCCATTGAGGTGCCCAACCGCAGTGACCATGGCGATTTTGCTGTCAATGCCGCTATGCTCATGGCGCGCACAGAGAAAAAAGCGCCCCGACAGATTGCTGAAATTCTTGTTGCGCAATTAAAGGAACAACAGGGACTCTGGGACCGGGTTGAAATTGCCGGCCCCGGATTTATCAACTTTTTTCTCAGTGCGTCCTGCTGGCATGAAGCGTTGAAGCAGATTTATGCCCAGGGAGCCGGTTTCGGTAAATGCGATGTCGGTGCTGGTAAACGGGTCCAGGTCGAATTTGTCAGTGCCAATCCCACCGGCCCTCTGCATATCGGTCATGGCCGTGGCGCGGCCACCGGTGATGCCGTCGCCTCGGTCCTTCAGGAAGCTGGGTTCGAGGTGCAGCGTGAATACTACATCAACGATGCCGGTAATCAGATGGACACGCTAGGTCGTTCCATCTATTTGCGCTATTGCCAATTGCAGGGGCAGGAAGTTGATTTTCCTGAAGATTGCTATCAGGGTGATTATATTCGCGACTATGCCCAGCAGGTTCTCGATGGTGAAGGACGGCGTTTTCTCGATATGGAAGAAGCTGACGCCATCGCCTGGTTTTCTCGCGAGGGCGGTGAGGCGATTCGCCAGGGGATTGACGCTGATCTGCAACAATTCGGTATTCGCTTTGATAACTGGTACAGCGAACAGACCCTCTATGATCGTGATCTGGTCAAGCAGGGTATCGATGCTCTGACCCGTGATGGCTACACGTACGAACAGGATGGTGCCATCTGGTTCCGTACCACGGATTTCGGTGATGACAAAGATCGGGTGCTGATCCGTTCCAACGGGGCCACCACTTATTTTGCTTCGGATGTTGCCTATCACCGGGAAAAATATCAGCGCGGTTTCGATATCGTTATTGACGTGTGGGGCGCTGACCATCACGGTTATGTGCCGCGGATGAAGGCGGTTCTCGCCGCCTTAGGACGCAATCCCGAAGATCTGCAGATCATTCTGGTGCAATTGGTCAACCTGTTGCGCGAAGGCGAACAGATTGCCATGAGTACCCGAGCTGGAAAATTTGTCACCCTCAAAGAGGTGGTGGATGAAGTTGGCAGGGATGCCTGTCGGTTCTTCTTTCTGATGCGTCGCTCCGACAGTCAGCTCGATTTTGATCTTGAACTGGCAAAAAAACAGAGCACCGAAAATCCGGTTTATTATGTTCAGTATGCCCATGCTCGCGTGTGCAGTATTAATCGTAATGCTGAAGAGAGTGGTGTTGCACTGCTTGGTGGCGATGAGGTTAAGCTGGAAGCTTTGACCCTGCCTGAAGAGTTACAGTTGACTAAAATGATGTCACGCTATCCGGAGGTAGTTGCTTCAGCGGCGTTGAACTATGAACCTCATAAGATCACCTTTTACCTTCAGGAACTGGCAGCCCAATTCCACAGCTACTATAATCAGCATCGGGTGATTGTTGATGATGTGGATGTCAGCCAGGCGCGGTTGTATCTGGTCAATGCTGTTAAACAAGTGGTGTCTAGTGCCCTCACTGTTCTCGGGGTTTCCGCCCCGGAAAAAATGTAAGTAACTCGGAGGTACGTGATGTCTCAAGTGGATTACAGTCGGCGTGAACCAAAGGCCAACGGCCGTCGTTTTATCACTGTTCTGGTTCTGGTCGTGGTCCTGTGTCTGGTCAGTTTCTCCCTGGGGTTGATGGTTGGCAAAAGCGGTAAACCCGTTGTGGAAACAACCCAGATTCAAACGGTCCCGCTGCCGCCGCAACCGAGAACCGTCGCACCGCAAGCGCAGCCCGCTCCATCATCCGAACAGTCGGCGATGGCGGAAGTCGGCGACGAAAAAGCCTCTCAGGTCACGGAACAACCAGCGTCGAACGATCCCTTGCGAGAGTTGCTGCCACCGGTTGAGCAGATGCCTTTAGGTAGCGGAATTAATCATGGTGCCGAACAGACCGCTGCTGAGCAGGCAACTGCGGCTGCCGAGCCGATTACGGCTACGGCTCCAGTGAAAGTCCCTTTGCCTGCTAAGCCGGTGGTGACTGCGCCGGTCGTGGAGAAGCCGCAAGCGGCGACAACTGTTGTTACCACCGCAACCGGATATGTGGTTCAGGTGGCATCATTCAAGCACCGTCAGGATGCTGAGACGATGAGTTCCAAGCTAGGTAAGGACTTTCCGGTCGTGGTGCGTCAGGCCGATCTCGGTGAAAAAGGTCTCTGGTACCGGGTGCTGGTTGGCCCGGTGGCGACCAAGGCGGAAGCTGAAACCCTGAAGCAGGATTTGAAAAAGAAGGCTTCCACGGATGGTTTTATCAAAAAATTCAGCGCGTGAGCAATAAAACGAAATGCGAAATTTTTTGTCTTGACAAGCGCGCGCTAAACGCGTAGATATCCCTTCGCTTTGACGCGGGGTGGAGCAGTTTGGTAGCTCGTCGGGCTCATAACCCGAAGGTCGGAGGTTCAAATCCTTCCCCCGCAACCAAACAATGAACCGGCAACGGTTAACATAGTACGGCGGTGTAGCTCAGTTGGTTAGAGCATGCGGCTCATATCCGCAGTGTCCGGAGTTCGAATCTCAGCACCGACACCAATTAAACCCTCTTCCTGATTCAGGAGGAGGGTTTTCTTTTTCCTTTAGATCTCTTTTATACTCCGTGTTCAATACGTATTAATAGTTATTCTGCCTGTGGTCTACTTGTATAAATATCCCACAGGATTTCCATGCCATATTTTTCTGGTTGAGAAAATTGCCGATACGATTAGCCCAGCATCAGCTGATCGCTTCTGGGGCGACCGTAGTTATTGGTGTGTCCGGCGGCGCTGTTTCGGTGTGCCTGCTCCATGTTTAGGTCGAATTGGCGGGGCAACACCACTTTGATGTGGTGGTTGCACACCTTGACCATGGCCTGCGTGACGAAAGTGCTGATGACGCATTGTTCGTCCAGGAGCTGGCGGCACGGCTTGATCTGCGTTTTTTTAAACGTCGCGTTGAGGTTGGGGGGCTGGCTCAACGCAATCGATGGGGACTGGAAGAGGCCGGTCGTGAAGCTCGTCGTGCTTTTCTCAGTGAAGTTGCCGATCAGGTTGGGGGCGCTGTCATTGCGCTGGCACACCATCGTGATGATCAGTCGGAAACCGTTTTGATGCATCTGGCCCGTGGTTGCGGCGTGGGTGGTTTGGCCGGCATGCGTTGGCAAGAGGGGAAGTATATCCGACCGATGCTCTCCATCTGCCGGAATGAGATTAACGCTTTTCTGCAGCGACATCGGCTTGAGTGGCGTGAGGATGACAGTAATCGCAATGAGCGATTTAAGCGCAATCTGATCCGCCATCAGGTTCTTCCCGCTTTGACCCGCTATAATCAACAGACAGTACGCCACATTGCTGAATTAGCGGAAAAAGTTGCCGTTGAAGAGGCGTATTGGCAGCAGCAGCTCGATGATTGGTTGGGGCACCATGCGTGTGAGCAGCAAGGTCAGTGGCAGGTCGCGTGCCTTGCCCTGTGTGATTGCCATCCGGCGTTGCGCCATCGGTTGTTGCGTGAGCTGCTGGCACGAGTCCGTGGAACAACGCGGGGTCTGGGGGGGGGTCATGTCTTTGAGTTGGATCGGCAGTTGTTTTCCCCGGCGCCGCAGTGGCAGATGGATCTGCCCTGTTGCTGGGCGGCACGCCGCTATGATCATCTGGTGTTTCGTCGGGAAGCACCGGTTCCAGCCGCTACGGTGGACATGGTGATCAACGGCCCAGGCCGTTATCGCGTTGATGGACAGCGTACATTGCTGGTTAAGCGCGGAACGTCTGATAGCTGTGAAGCGCCGGCTGTTTGGTTTTCGGATCAACAGATTGACTTCCCGTTGCGGTTGCGTTCTTTTCAGCCTGGTGACCGTATCCAGATGGCGGATTCGGCTGGACATAAAAAGCTCAAAGCTTTGTTTGCCGAGCATCGCTGGACGAATGAAGCACGGCAGCGCGCCTTGGTCCTCGAATGCCGTGGCGAGATTCTCTGGGTGCCGGAGTTACGCCAGCGCTGTTGCCTGCCGATAAGCAGGGATACAAAGAGTGGTTTTGTGCTGCATGTTCTCAAAGCGAAAGATAAAATATAATTGAGAAACGCCAGTCTGTATGGTAGTTTGCAGCTAATCAAAAGATGATTATTTTCCCCATGACACCTTCCGGTGTTATCGACATATTCCCAGGGAGGAAAAGTGAACCAGTTTTATAAGAATATTGCTTTGTGGCTTGTGATTTCCCTTGTCATGATTTTGCTGTTTAACATGATGACGCAGCAAGATCAGCAGCGGGAAGCGGTCAGCTATACAACGTTTATCAATGCGCTAGAAGACGGCCGTGTCCAGGATGTGACAATCCAGGGGCCCAACCTTGAAGGGACTTATGAAGATGGTACCCGTTTCAAGACGTTTGCCCCGGATGACCCCAGCCTGATCTCCGAGTTGCGTGAGCGTAAAATTGTCATTGACGCCAAACCGGAAGAGGATCGCAGTTTCTGGATGACCATGCTGGTGTCCTGGGGGCCGATCCTGTTGCTGATTGCCGTATGGATTTTCTTCATGCGCCAGATGCAGGGTGGTGGTGGCAAGGCCATGAACTTTGGCAAAAGCCGTGCCCGATTGTTGTCTGATACTCAGGGTATGGTGACTTTCAAGGATGTTGCCGGGGTCGATGAAGCCAAAGAAGAGCTGGAAGAGATTGTTGCTTTTCTAAAAGATCCGAAAAAGTTTACCCGACTCGGTGGGCGCATCCCCAAGGGGGTGCTGCTGGTTGGTTCGCCGGGTACCGGTAAAACCCTGCTGGCCCGTGCCATTGCCGGTGAGGCGGATGTGCCGTTCTTTACTATTTCAGGTTCCGACTTTGTCGAGATGTTTGTTGGTGTCGGTGCCAGCCGGGTCCGTGACCTGTTTGCTCAGGGCAAAAAAAATGCGCCGTGCATCATCTTTATCGATGAGATCGATGCTGTCGGTCGTCACCGTGGTGCCGGTCTCGGCGGTGGTCATGATGAGCGTGAGCAGACCCTCAACCAGTTGTTGGTTGAGATGGATGGATTTGAGTCGAACGAAGGTGTCATTCTGATCGCTGCGACCAACCGTCCTGACGTTCTGGATCCGGCCTTGCTGCGTCCCGGCCGTTTTGACCGGCAGGTGGTGGTTCCTCGCCCGGATATCAAGGGTCGGACTACAATTCTCAAAGTCCATGCCCGTAAGGTTCCCATGTCGGATTCCGTGGATATGGAAATCGTGGCCAAAGGAACGCCTGGATTCTCCGGTGCCGATCTGGCGAACCTGATCAATGAAGCTGCTCTTCTGGCTGCTCGTGCCAACAAAGAGCTGGTCGATATGAGTGATCTGGAGGCGGCTAAAGACAAGGTGATGATGGGCGCTGAACGACGCTCCATGGTCATCACTGAAGAGGAAAAGAGAGTTACTGCGTATCACGAAGCCGGTCATGCCCTGGTGGCATTGAAGATCCCCGGTTCCGACCCGGTTCACAAGGTGTCGATTATTCCCCGTGGCCGTGCTCTTGGCGTGACCATGTACCTGCCCTCGGAAGAAAAATACAGCGAGAGCCGCGACGGCCTGCTGCGTTCCATGTGTGCTCTGCTTGGTGGTCGTGCTGCGGAAGAGATTTTTCTTAACAGCATTACCACCGGGGCCAGCAACGATATTGAACGGGTTACTTCACTGGCACGTAAGATGGTGTGTGAGTGGGGCATGAGCGAAAAACTCGGCACTCTGGCCTTTGGTGAAAAAGAGGGTGAAGTGTTCCTGGGGAAAGATATGGGGCACGTGAAAAACTACAGTGAAGCAACGGCCGAAATGATCGATGCTGAGATCAGCCGTCTTGTCACAGAGTCATACGACAAGACCTGCACCATCCTGCGCCAAAACAGCGATATCCTCGAAACTATGGCTCAGGAACTGCTGGAACGTGAAACCATTGATGCTAAAGATATTGCCCGCATCCTTGGTGAGGAACCTGCCCCTTCTGCAGCCGCTGAAGAGGTCGTTATTGCGCCGACCGATCCGGCTCTGGGGGAAGACGCGGAATAATGCCGTTCCAGCCGCGAGTTCTCCAGCTGCACACGGCGGAGCAGGTGCGCCGCCAGCTTGAGGCCATCGCGGTTGATCCCTGTGGGGTCAACCTGATGACGGACAAGGCCCTGCATATCAACCTCTTGCTCGAGAAGGTTTCTTGTGTAGCGGCCAATATCCTCAAACAGGAGATGTTGGCACTCGGTGGTGACGCTGCCGTGGCGCGTGGGACCGTGGCCTGTTCCATTGACCACACGGATGTTGTGTTGATGGGGACACGCAAACAGCTGGCTCAGTTGGTTGTGCGGTTGCCGCGACAACCCTTTGGACTCAAAGCCCTGGCTGCGGAGCTCGACACTGTTCTGACAGCGACGGGGGCTGTGAAGATCCTTGCCGGTTGCCGCTGCCGACTTGATATTTCCCGGCCCCAGGTAATGGGGATCATCAATGTGACGCCGGATTCATTTTACGACGGTGGCGTTTGTTTAAACCTCGATGCGGTGCTGCGTCAGGCGGAGAAGCAGGTTGAAGACGGAGCGGATTTGCTTGATGTCGGCGGCGAAAGTACCCGACCCGGTGCCGCTTTGGTGACCATGGACGTCGAGCTTGAACGGGTGGTGCCGGTGGTTGAGGCCCTGAAGCAGCGTTTTGATCTGCCGATTTCCGTCGACACCAATAAAGCTGGGGTTGCTGAAGCTGTTCTGGAAAGTGGTGCTGATTTTATCAATGACATCAGTGGTCTGACCTTTGATGCCGAGATGGCGACGGTCGTGTCACAAAAAAAAGCCGGTGTGTTTGTCATGCATACCCGTGGCTGCCCGCAAACCATGCAGAAGGATACCTCCTATCATGATTTGCTCACCGAGGTGATCGGTTCTCTGCGCCACTCTATTGATCTGGCTCGTCAGGCTGGGGTTCCCGCAGAGTCGATCAGCGTCGATCCGGGAATTGGCTTTGGCAAGTCCGTTTCCGGCAATCTCGAATTGCTGCGCCGCCTGGATGAAGTCGCGGCTTTGGGCTATCCGGTGCTCATCGGCGCGTCGCGCAAAAGTTTTATCGGCGCGGTTCTCGACCAGCCGGTTCCACAGCAGCGTCTGTATGGCTCTCTGGCCAGTGTTGCCGTTGCCGCCCAGAATGGTGCGCATCTTTTCCGGGTGCATGATGTTGCAGCAACCCGGCAAACCGTGGACCTGGCCTGGGCGATCAATCACGAGACTCACATGGCGTAGCGTTGCGCCGAGAAAGATCACTATGGGGGTATTCGATCAGATGATGAAAGATTTCAGATGGATGCTCGACGTCCTCGACATCGCTCTGGTTGCGTTTATCATCTATCGGATCATTCTCCTGATCAAAGGCACCCGGGCGGTCCAGATGCTGATCGGTCTGGCGGTTCTGCTGGTGGTCTTTGTCGTTTCCCAACTTACCGGTCTTTATACTCTCCAGTGGCTGCTTGACAGTTTTCTGACCTCGATTATCCTCGTCATCGTTGTTATTTTCCAAAGTGATATCCGGCGTGCTCTGATGCATGTCGGTCGCAATCCTTTTTTTGCCGATGTGTCATACCGTGAAGAAACGCAGGTGATTGATGAGCTTGTGACAGCTGCTGTCAATCTGGCCAATAAAAAAATTGGTGCTCTGATCGTCATTGAACGGGAAACCGGTCTGAAAGGTTTTCTAGAGGTGGGTGTGGAGATTGACGCCAAGGTCTCATCGGATTTGATTTGTGCGATTTTTCTGCCATATTCACCGATTCATGATGGTGCGCTGGTTTTGCAGCAGGGTCGTCTGAAGAAAGCCGGTTGTTTTTTACCGCTGTCACAGGATCCGGATATCAGCAAAAACTTGGGGACACGGCATCGCGCTGCTATCGGGTTAACCGAAATGGTTGATGCGGTGGCTATTGTTGTTTCTGAAGAGACCGGCAAGATCTCCGCCGTGGTTGGCGCCAGAATGACGCGCGATCTCGATTCCACCTCCTTGCGCCGAATTCTCACCCGTCTGCTGGATCCGGGGAAGAAAGGCTAAGGGACGACTATGCTGCAACTGATCACCCGGAACTGGCATCTGAAACTGCTGTCGCTGATTTTTGCCACTTTGTTGTGGCTGTTCGTCACCGGCGAACAGCGCGCTGAGGTGGGCTACTCGGTTCCTCTTGAGTTGAAGAATGTTCCAGCCGATCTGATTGTTGCCAATGAGGTTCCCAGTCTGGTGAACCTGCGGATCAGTGGGCCGCGTACCTTGTTGTCCAACCTGGAATCGTCGTCACTGAGCCTTTCCGTCGATTTACGTGGTCTTGAACCGGGATTGACTACGTTTAAGCGTCTCGATGAGAATCTCAACATTCCCAGTGCTCTCAAGGTGGTGCGTTTGTCACCGTCCTATGTTGAAGTGAAGCTGGAGCGGATTCGGGAAAAATCAGTTCCGGTCACGGTGGTTCTCACCGGTGAGCCGATGCCGGGTCAGAAGGTTTTGGCCACTGTGGCAAGGCCGGACAGGGTCTCGATTCGTGGTGCGGAAAGTGAAGTGAAACGGATCGACCATGTCGAAACCGAGCCGTTGGATATTGCGGGTATTCGGGAGGATTTTATCATGACGGTTCCAGTGGACTTTCGCGGGACCTACACGGAGCTGTCTGATAAAAAGACTGTTGAGGTTGAAGTCCATTTTGTCTATGAACCTCCCATTGAGATGGAACAATCGAACGCCTCCGATGACGCTGATGTGTCGGTAGCTGCGCCATCTTCTGTTAATTAATCAACATTATTGAAAGAGATCCATGACGAAAAAATTTTTTGGGACTGATGGTGTACGTGGCGTCGCCAATGTTTATCCGATGACCACGGAGATTGCCATGCAGCTTGGACGGGCTGTGGCGTATCTGTTCAAAGGTTCTGACAAACGCCGCCGCATTGTCATAGGCAAGGATACGCGTTTGTCGGGATATATGATTGAGAATGCCATGGCTTCGGGGATCTGCTCTATGGGCGTTGATGTGCAACTGGTCGGTCCGTTACCGACACCAGGGATTGCGTTTATTACCAACTCCATGCGCGCTGATGCCGGGGTGGTGATTTCCGCATCGCATAACCCTTATCAGGATAATGGCATAAAGTTTTTTTCAAACGAAGGTTTGAAGCTGCCGGATGAAATGGAATTGCGCTTAGAGCAGTTAATGTTCTCTGAGGAACTGGATGTGTTGAGGCCCACAGCGGATGAAGTCGGGAGGGCCTTTCGTATTGATGATGCCACCGGGCGTTATATCGTGTTTTTAAAATACACCTTTCCGCGGGATCTTGATCTGCGCGGCATGAAGATCGTCGTCGATTGTGCTAACGGCGCGGCATATAAGGTCGCCCCGGCGGTGTTTGAAGAACTGGGTGCGGATGTGGTACGCATCGGGGTGTCGCCCAACGGCACCAACATCAATGCCGGTTGCGGGTCACTGTATCCGGCAGAGCTTGCCGATGCGGTCAAGGAGCATGGTGCGGATGTTGGTGTGGCTCTGGATGGCGATGCAGACCGGGTCATCTTTGTCGACGAGACTGGCCGCGAGGTCGACGGTGATCACATTATGGCGATCTGCGCGACCCATATGCTTGGAGAAGGGACTCTGGCTCACAATACGCTGGTGGCGACGGTGATGAGTAATATGGGGTTGGATATTGCCTTGCGCCGCGCCGGTGGTACGGTTGTTAAAACAGGCGTTGGTGACCGTTATGTGGTCGAGGAGATGCTTAAAAAAGGCTATAACCTTGGCGGAGAACAGTCCGGCCACATGATCTTTTTCGATCATAACACCACAGGCGATGGTGTGTTGTCGGCCTTGCAGACGCTGGCGATCATGCAGCGCACCGGTAAGCCGTTGTCGCAGCTGGCCGGAGTGATGACCGCGCTGCCGCAATTGCTGGTCAATGTTCGAGTGAAGGAAAAGGTTGATCTGGCCACGGTGCCGGCGGTCCAGCGGGTGATTGATGCCTGCAATGAGGAATTGGGTGAAACGGGCCGGGTCCTGATCCGTTATTCTGGAACCGAGCCTTTGTTGCGCATCATGCTTGAAGGGGAAAATGATCAACAGATACAACGGTTGGCCGATGATATTGCTGATGCCGTTGTGACACATTTGCAGGGAACACGGGAAGGAGCATAACCGTAATGGCACGTTTAGGAGTCAATGTTGATCATGTGGCAACAATTCGTCAGGCCCGTGGCACGAAGGAGCCCGATCCGGTAACAGCGGCAGCTTTGGCCGAACTGGCTGGTGCGGATGGTATTACCGTTCATCTGCGTGAAGACCGTCGACACATCCAGGATCGCGATGTCGAAATCCTCCGTCAGACTCTCCAGGTGCCACTCAATCTGGAGATGGCGGCAACGGATGAAATGGTGGCTATCGCCTGTCGTCTGCGCCCCGATTGTGTCACTCTGGTACCGGAGAAGCGACAGGAGCTGACCACCGAGGGTGGTCTTGATGTTGTCAGCCACTCGCAACACCTCAAAGAGGTGATTGCCCGACTGCAGCAGAATGGCATCGTTGTCAGCCTGTTTATCGATCCTGACCTGAAACAGATCGATCAGGCGTTTCAGGTGGGAACCGACACCATTGAGATCCATACTGGGCTCTATTGTGACGCGCCGACACGTGGTGCCCAACTGGCGGAACTGGCCAAGATAGAGCAAGCTATCCATGAGGCTAAACATGTCGGCATGGGAGTCAATGCCGGACATGGTTTGAATTATCGCAATATTCAAGATGTGGTTGCTCTTGGAGTAATTGAAGAGTTCAATATCGGCCATAGCATCATTTCTCGGGCCGTGTTGGTTGGTCTTGATCAAGCCGTTCGTGAGATGAAGTCGCTGGTAGCGGGGTAATCCGTGGCCATCGCTGGAATCGGAACCGATATTGTCGATGTCGAACGTTTTGATCGTTTTATCGACGAAGATAACCAGACGTTGTTGCAGCGGTTGTTCACTCCGGGCGAGCTGGACTATGCCCTGCCGCGTAAATGCGCTGCACAGCATCTTGCCGCCCGGTTTGCCTGCAAGGAGGCGTTTGTCAAAGCCTTAGGCCTGGGCATGCGAGATGGCATGACCTGGCACGACATTGAAGTGGTTCGTGATGAGCTGGGGTGCCCATCATTAGCTCTGAGTGGGCGGGCTGCTGAAATTTTTGAGCAACGGCAGTTGTGCGCTCACCATGTTTCCTACAGCCATGAAACGCGTTGGGCCGTTGCCACGGTCATTGTGGAGGAATCATGAAGCTCCTTACCGCTCAACAGATGCGTGAACTCGATCAGACCACGATCAACGACTATGGTGTCCCGGGCATTGTGTTGATGGAAAATGCCGGTCACGGTGCGGCGCGTTTTATTGCAGAACGCTATCAACACCTTTTCCCTGGACCGGTGCTGGTGGTTGCCGGTAAAGGAAACAATGGTGGTGACGGGTATGTGATTGCCCGCCATCTGGAGAATTGGGGCTGGACGGTGAAAGTTGTTGTGCTTGCTGAGCACGATGCGATCCAGGGTGATGCGGCTGTCAATCTCAATGTGCTACTCAACAGTCAAGCTGATGTTGTTTTTGCTGCCGATGGCGACAGTTTTAAAGCACAGAGCACCTCCTGGTGTGGCATGAAACTGTTGATCGATGCGGTTTTCGGCAACGGACTTAACAGCGAAGTGCGAGGACATTACCGTCAGGCCATCGAATGGATGAACGCGTACCCGGCACCAGTAGCTGCTGTGGATATGCCTTCGGGGGTCGAGGCGACCAGCGGCCGGATTCTCGGGGTGGCGGTTGCCGCCGATTGCTCGTTGAGCTTTGCCTTTGCCAAACTTGGTCAGGTCAGTTATCCGGCGCAACGTTGCAGTGGCGAGCTGCATGTCGTTGATCTGGGCATGCCCTTGTGTGTGACTCGGTCTGTGTCGTGTTGTTATTGCCTGATCGATGCCGAACTCGCGGCATCGTTGCTGCCGGTACGGCAGGCGGATGATCACAAGGGAACCTTTGGTCATGCTCTGGTTGTCGCCGGATCTGTCGGCAAAGTTGGTGCGGCACGCATGACAGCTCATGCAGCTCTGCGCAGTGGGGCCGGTCTGGTCAGTGCCGCGATTGAGTATGATCTGGTTGGGCAACTGATGGCACAAACCCCGGAAATCATGTCGCGGCCTATGCGTGGAGAGAACGGCCAGTTGTCGGTGGCCTGTTTTGATGCACTCAAAGAAGCGTGGGCAGATATGTCCGCCGTGGCTGTAGGACCTGGTTTGGGAACGGATGTAACGGTTGCCGCTCTGGTTGCTCGGTTGGTGGCGGAGTGTCCGCTGCCGGTGGTTCTTGATGCGGATGCGCTGACGGTGATGGTCAATCAACTCTGCGGCCTGTCGCAACGTTCGGGTGCGACTGTTATCACACCCCATCCGGGTGAAATGGCACGACTCACCGGGTTGAGTATTGCAGAAGTTCAGGATAACCGCATTGACGTGGCACAGGCTTTTGCTCGTGACCACGGGGTAGTTGTTTTGCTCAAGGGCGCCCATACCGTGATTACGGATGGTGAACGTGTCTGGATCAACAGCAGTGGCAACAGTGGTATGGCCAGTGCCGGTATGGGCGATGTGCTGACCGGGATGATTGTCTCTTATCTGGCTCAGGGGCTCGAACCATTCTGTGCGGCTGCCCTTGCCGCGTATGTTCATGGCGCAGCAGCGGATCTTTGTCGACAACAGTTCGGCGGGGTTGGCTATCTAGCCGGTGATGTCATGGCGACTATTCCCATGGCACGCCGCTTAATTGAGGAGGAATGTGATGCTTAAAGCTAAAGATATTATGACAGTCGATGTGTATAGTGTTCAGGAAAATACTGAGATCAAAGCCTTTGCTGCCCTGTTGGAAGAAACCGGTGTCAGTACCATGCCGGTGGTGGACGGTGATAATATTCTGGTTGGGGTGGTCAGTGCCACGGATCTGATCGATCGTGATAAGCCTCTGCATATCCCCACCGTGGTATCGCTGTTTGATTGGGTTATCTATTTGGAAAGCGAGAAAAACTTCGAAGAACAGGTGCAGCGGATCAGTGCTCAGACCGTAGGTGAAATCTGCACCAAACCGGCAATCTCCTGTACTCCGGAAACTCCGGTCAGTGAAATTGCTGATTTGATGGTGACCAAAAAAATTCATCTCATCCCGGTGGTGAATGGGGAGCAGTTGGTCGGGGTTGTCGCCCGCCTCGATATTGTCAAGTCTCTGGGAGCGTGATGTGGTTCTGCTCGACCTGAACAGTGCCAGTGAACAGCAGACGCTTCGTTTGGGCGAAGCGTTGGGAAAACTGTTCCCAGCAGGCAGTCTGATCTTGCTTCACGGCGACCTTGGTGCGGGGAAAACCTGTCTCGCCTCTGGTATTGCCCGTGGTGTCGGGGTTGATCCCGACGTGCCTATCACCAGCCCCACCTATACGTTGCTTAACTGCTATGAAGGGCGTCTGCCTTTGTACCACTTTGATTTATATCGTCTCGGTGGTGAAGAGGAACTGGAGGAACTGGGGTTTGACGAGTACTTCCATGGCGATGGCGTTGCGCTGGTCGAATGGCCCGAGCGCTGTCCCGGACTGGAAGAGGGGGCGGTGCTTGTGGAAATGGCCTATGTGGATGAACATCAGCGTCATATCCGTTTGCAGACTTCAGAACCATTTTGCCGTGAACACGATGCCTGTTGTCGGGCCATTCGTTGCTTGGCAGATTGTTTCGATGGTTGAGCGACGAGAGTTGTTTTCACTCGTCCTAAGACAAATCCAGTAAAAAATACCTCTGGCGGGAGAAAAATAGAACAACAGTTTGTCCATTGCTGTCTTGGTCTTATGGGGGCTGGCGGTGCTTTTTTTGATGAAACCCCCAGCAGGAACATAAAAGTTTTGACCCTGTTATAAATTATTGTTAAAACCTCTATGCCGCTCAGCTTTTTGCTGTTTACGTCAAATCGGCGGCGGATATGTAATTGCCGATGAAGGAGGAAAACCTAAAATGGCTCTGGTGGTACAGAAATATGGCGGAACGTCCGTCGGGACGACCGATAAAATTCGCAATGTCGCCAAGCGTGTTGCCCGCACTTATGATGAAGGCAATGATGTGGTGGTTATCGTTTCGGCGATGGCCGGCGAAACGAATAAGCTGGTCGCGTTGTCGCAGGAGATGTGTGAGTTTCCCAGCGAGCGTGAATACGATGTGCTGGTTTCAACTGGCGAGCAGGTGACCATTGCCCTGCTGTCCATGTGCCTGCAGTCCATGGGATACAAGGCCAAAAGTTATCTTGGACATCAAATCCCCGTTAAAACGGATAATGCTTCAGCCCGTGCCCGGATTAAGGAGATTGGCGATGAAAACATTCGTGAAGATCTGAAAAATGGCTCCATTGTTGTTGTCGCCGGTTTTCAGGGCATTGATGATGAAGGGAATATTACGACCTTGGGTCGCGGCGGTTCCGACACCTCGGCGGTTGCTGTAGCGGCGGGTCTTAAGGCCGATGTCTGTGAAATTTACACCGATGTCGATGGTGTTTATACGACGGATCCTCGTATTGTATCCAATGCCAGTAAAATCGAGAAAATCTCCTATGAGGAGATGTTGGAGATGGCGTCACTTGGCGCCAAAGTCTTGCAGATACGTTCGGTTGAATTTGCTAAAAAATATAACGTTGTAATCCACGTTCGTTCCAGCTTTAACGACAATCCTGGGACACTGGTGATGAAGGAGGATGCTGAGATGGAGACCGTTCTGGTTTCAGGGGTAACCTGTAATAAAGATGAAGCAAAGATTTCTGTACTGCGGATTCCTGATCATCCCGGGATCGCTGCTGATATTTTCTCACCGTTAACTGAAGCAAACATTACCGTGGATATGATCATCCAGAACGTTTCCCATGAAGGGTTCACGGATCTGACCTTTACGGTTCCCAAGGGGGATCTGAAAAAAGCCCTCAAGTTGGTCGAAGAGACTGCCGGGAATATCGGTGCCAGCGGTGTGACATCGGATGACAAAGTGGCCAAAGTTTCTATTATCGGTGTTGGTATGCGCTCCCATTGTGGTGTGGCTAGCAAGATGTTCGCTGCCCTGTCGGCCGAAGGTGTCAACATCCAGATGATTTCAACCAGTGAGATCAAGGTGTCCTGTGTGATTGAAGACAAATACACCGAACTGGCTGTACGTGTTCTTCACGATGTGTTCGAATTGGGCAGTCAGGGAGAATAAAGCTCTTAGTGCCCCAAAGGAGTAGGATTATGGATCAGGTACTGCTGTATGACACCACCCTGCGTGATGGCACACAGGCCGAGGATATTTCGTTTCTGGTGACCGATAAGGTGCGCATTGCTCAGCGTCTCGATGAGCTGGGAGTGCACTACATTGAAGGCGGTTGGCCCGGCTCAAACCCCAAGGATATCTCCTTTTTCGAAGAGATTAAGAAGGTAACCCTCAAACAGGCTAAGATTGCTGCGTTCGGCTCCACCCGTCGCGCCAAGACCACCCCGGAAAAGGACAACAATATTCAAACCCTGATCGCGGCTGATCCTGATGTGGTGACGATCTTCGGTAAAACCTGGGATTTCCATGTTCATGAGGCGCTGCGTATCACGCTGGAGGAGAATCTGGAGCTGATCAATGATTCTCTGGTGTACCTGAAAAAACATATTCCTGAAGTGATCTACGATGCCGAGCATTTTTTTGACGGCTACAAAGCCAACCCTGACTATGCTCTGAAAACACTCAAGGCCGCGGAAGATGCCGGGGTCGATTGTATTGTGTTGTGTGATACTAACGGTGGAACCCTGCCCCATGAATTTCCAGAGATTATGGCAGCGGTTCGCGAAACAGTCTCAACGCCTTTGGGGATTCATGCGCACAATGATAGCGAATGTGCTGTAGCCAACTCGCTGATGGCCGTTGCTTGCGGAGCTGTCCATGTTCAGGGAACGCTCAATGGTTTTGGCGAACGGTGCGGTAATGCTAATCTGTGTTCGGTGATTCCGGCTCTCAAGCTGAAAATGGCCAAAGAGACGGTCAGCGACGAGCAATTGCAATCGTTGCGGCTGGTGTCGCGCCATGTCTATGAATTGGCCAACTTGATCCCCAATAAGCATCAACCTTATGTCGGCAATTCTGCGTTTGCCCATAAAGGGGGCGTTCACGTCTCGGCGATTCAACGTCATCCGGAAACCTATGAGCATATCCGTCCTGAGCGGGTCGGCAATACCACGCGCGTTTTGGTGTCGGATTTGTCCGGACGAGCCAACATCCTGGCCAAGGCAGAACAATTTGATATCAACTTGGACAGCAAAGATCCGGTGACACTGGAAATTCTTGAAGATATCAAAGAGATGGAAAACAAAGGGTACCAGTTTGAAGGTGCGGAAGCTTCCTTTGAGCTGTTGATGCGTCGGGCGCTCGGCACCTTACGCCATTACTTCTCGGTGATTGGCTTTCGCGTGATTGATACCAAGCAAAAAGAGGGTGATAAGCCACTCTCCGAGGCTACGGTTAAAGTTAAAGTCGGTGGGCGCATTGAGCATACTGCTGCTGAAGGTGATGGCCCGGTCAATGCGTTGGATAACGCTTTACGCAAAGCGCTCGAACATTTTTATCCGCAGCTCAAAGAGATGCGTCTGTTTGATTATAAGGTTCGTGTGTTGCCCAGTGGTCAGGGAACCGCATCGATCACCCGAGTGTTGATCGAATCCGGTGATGATGACTCTCGCTGGGGAACTGTGGGGGTTAGCGACAATATTATTGATGCCTCATACCATGCTCTGATCGACGCGTTGCAATATAAATTAGTAAGAGATACGAAGTAACTCACCACCGCTTGCTTTTTCGTCATATTTGTGACGATAAGCCCACAGCGACCGTCAATTTAATGACGACTCCTGTGGGCTTTTTGTTTTCTTCTTGGAAAGACTCTCTCTGGCTCGGAATTCTGACTGATTTACCCCTGATTCAGTTGTGATCTTTCGTGACTGAAAGAGCACTGAAAAGTCCAGATCTATGCGATATCTGATAGGAATTTCGCTGCAATGCCTTGCGAAGCGAGGTGAGGAGGTGGCCAGGCGCCATTTTAATGACGTTTTTCAGTGGTGTCGCTCTGTGGATGTGTCGTAAATGAATCGTGAGGTGCTGAAATGGGAAAAATGTTCATTCTAACTCCTTGAGCTATCGTCGTTTTTTTTCTTTGTGGATATGGAACTGAACCAGTTGGCATTGTTTGTGTAGTTACTTACTCCCACAACGTAAACATGAAGTTTTCAATGACGAAGATTAAATTTACGAAAGGGGAACCACAATGAAATGCCCAAAATGTAAAGGCCGCATGTACTCCGAAAAGTATTTTGACTTTGTCCGTTCCTTTGAAGCGTGGAAATGCAGCTGCTGTGGTGAATTGCTGGATTCAACCATTGTTGCCAACCGAGCCCGTAATCATAATCATTATCTTGGTTAATTCCTTTTTTATAGTAACACCCGAAAAAGTCGAGCATTTCGCTCGACTTTTTTTGTGTCTGAATTCGACCCGGTTGAACCCGCCCTCTGATCTGATATCGTTAAATTAACCCACCGCAAAAACACGTCATTACCCAGAGGAGGACGTCTATGTCAATCACTCCGTTGGCTGCCGATGATTTGAAATGGCTATGCTGCGATCAGCAGTTTGAATTCGACTCAACAAAACAACTCAATGGCCTCGATGGTCCCATCGGTCAGGAGCGTGCTATGGCGGCGATTGAGTTGAGTTTAGCTATGCCCAATGATGGGTTCAATCTGTTTATCACCGGCCAAACCGGAACCGGGCGGACCTCTGCGATTCGACAGATCCTCGAAGAGCGGGCAAAGGGGGAGCCGGTTCCGGATGATTGGTGTTATGTTCACGATCTTGAACAGGGAGCCTCTCCTGTGGCCTTCAGCGTGCCGCATGGTCTGGGTAAGCAATTGCAGGAGGATATGGCTGAGTTGATTCGTCGCTTGTCAGAGCAGTTGCCCAAATTATTCAAAAGTAAGGAATATGAACAGTATAAAGGAAAGACCACCGAAGAGTTTCAGCTTAAAAGCAAAAAGCTTTTAGAGGACCTTGAGCAGGAAGCTGCAGAGCAGGGCTTTGAGATTCAGCGCAGTGTCAGTGGCTTGGTGTTGGTGCCGGCAAAAGATGGTGAAGCGCTGACCCAGGCGGAATATGATGCCTTGGATGAGGAATCTCGTAAGGAGATTGACCAGAAGGGAGGGAAGCTGCAAAAGATTCTCAATGGGGTCTTGGCTCAGACGCGCGAAATTGAGTCCGAGGTTCAGCAGGCGGTGTCAAAGATGGAAGAGCAGATTGTCGATATGACGACTAGCCACCTGTTTGCCGAACTCATGGACCACTACCAGGACTATGATGAGGTCGTTGAACATCTTGACCGCTGTCGGAGGGATATTGTCAACAACGTCAGCGAATTTCGTCCCCGTAAGGAACGTCAACTTATTTTTTCTGGAGGTGAAGATCTTTCAGAGCGCTTCTGGAGCCGCTTTGAAGTTAATCTCTTGATTGACAATCAGGCACTTGAGGGGGCTCCGGTGGTGTTTGAAAATAACCCGACCTATTTTAATCTGTTCGGTCGCATTGAGCATGTGTTCCGCATGGGTAATGCGACGACTGATTTTACCATGATTAAGGCCGGGGCGCTGCATCGGGCCAATGGTGGTTATCTGGTGCTGAATTGTCGTGACCTGTTGATGAACTATTTCTCCTACGAAGCGATAAAGCGTTGTTTAAGACGGGGAGATGTTGTTATCGAGGATATTGCAGAGCAGGCACGTCTGATTTCAATGGCCTCGCTCAAACCCGGCCCGATTCCGTTTTCGGGAAAAATAGTGCTGGTTGGTGATGCTCATCTCTATAATCTGTTACACCATTTTGATCCGGATTTTGGTAAATTTTTTAAAATTCGTGCAGATTTCAACAGCTCGATTGACAATACGTGGGATAATGTGACCCGTTATGCGCAATTTATTGCGGTACAGTGCCGTGATCATGATTTGCCGCATTTTGAACCTGGTGCGGTCAGTCGGGTGGTAGAACATGCTGCCCGGTTGACGGAAGATCAAAATAAATTGTCGTCCAAGTTTCTTGATTTGGCTGATCTGATCAAAGAGGCTGGTTTTTATGCCCACCAGCAGGGGCGTGAGAAGGTTGCTGCGCAGCATGTATTGCTGGCGCTGGAGTCACGACGCTATCGAAATAATCGGATTGAAGATGAGTTGCGCCGTCTGATTGTTGAAGGAACTATCATGGTAGATTTTGCTGGAGCGGTGGTCGGTCAGATTAACGGTTTGTCCGTCTATATGCAGGGGGATTATCAATTCGGTCTGCCGACTCGGATTACTGCAACCACCAGCATTGGTCGTGGTGGTGTGGTGGCGGTTGAACGGGAAGTGAAACAATCCGGTGCTGTTCATGACAAAGGTGTGATGATTTTATCTGGATTTTTTGCCCAGCGATTTGGCCAAAATAAGCCTCTGACGTTCTCCGCCTCATTATGCTTTGAGCAAACCTATGGTGGGGTGGATGGCGACAGTGCTTCGTCAACCGAGTTGTATGCACTGATATCGTCTTTATCGGGGTTGTCGTTGCGTCAGGATATCGCTGTAACCGGATCGGTCAATCAGCATGGTCAGGTGCAGGCAATTGGTGGTGTTAACGAGAAAATCGAGGGCTTTTTCACCCTGTGCAATATTGTCGGATTGACCGGGCGGCAAGGGGTAATGATTCCGCGGGCAAATGTCAAAAACCTGATGCTCAATGGGGATGTGGTTGCTGCGTGTCGGGACGGACGGTTTCATGTTTGGGCTGTTTCGACTATTGATGAAGGCCTTGAGCTTCTCACCGGGACTCCGGCCGGCGAGTTTGTCGATGGTCAATGGTCTGAGGGGTCAGTCAATGCGCGGGTTGATCAGCGTTTGACGACCATGGTCGAAACGTTGATGGCGTTTGCCAAAAAAAATGATGCGGCAACGGAGAACCACTCTGGCTCCTGAGATTAACCCGCGGAGATCTTGAAGCTTTTGTAATAAGGCTGCACTTCTTTGTAGTGGTTCAGATTGACTTTTGCTATCTTATTGCACTACGGAAGGAATTTAACGTTTCTGGACAGGGTGCGGATTTATGCAGGATTTTTTTATTGGCCGACAACCTATTTTTGATCGCCATATGCGTGTGTATGCCTATGAGCTTCTGTATCGTCACGGCTTTGTTGATCGCGCCGTGATTACCGATTTTGATGCAGCCAGCTCCGAGGTGGTGGTCAATGCTCTGACAGAGTTGGGGCTGGATCGGCTGGTTGGTACCCGCAAGGCCTTTTGCAATTTTACCCGCGGTTCCCTGATTAAAGGCGCTGATGTCCCGTTTAGCACAGACCAGTTGGTGGTCGAAGTGCTCGAAACGGTAACCGCTGAGGCGAGTGTTGTTGAGGCGCTGAAGAGTCTTTCACGTAGTGGTCATCTGATTGCTCTGGATGATTTTGTCCTTGATGATGGTCTGGAACCTCTGGTTGAGCTGGCCGATATTGTCAAGATCGACGTGCTTGAATTAACTCAGGATGAGGTGCGCGAGCAGGTTGAAAAACTGCGCCGAATCAAAAAGCTTAAGCTGCTTGCCGAAAAAGTAGAGACCAATGAGGAGTACCAATTCTGCCGTCGGCTCGGCTTTGATTATTTCCAGGGTTATTTTTTCAGCAGGCCTCAAGTGGTCTCCGGGCGCCGTTTGCCGCCGGGGCGACTGGCCATGTTGCGCCTGATGACGGAGTTGCAACGTCCGGATATTGACCTGGGCAAGCTCGAAGAGATTATCGAGACAGACGTCAATCTGTGTGTCAAGCTGCTGCGCCAGATCAATTCCAGCTTTTACAGCCTGCTCTCTGAGGTGAAATCCATTCGCCAGGCCATTGTTTATTTAGGGCTGATCCATATTCGTAATTGGGCCTGCATTGTGGCGATGGGCAGTGTTGATGATAAGCCGCAGGAGTTGATGACCATGGCACTGATTCGCGGAAAGATGTGCGAGTTGTTGTGTCGCGATGATGATGCAGAACGGCGTGGTATGTTCTTTACCGTTGGATTGTTTTCTCTTCTCGATAGTATGTTTGATTCTCCGATGGAAGAAGTGCTCGAAAATCTACCGTTAGCCCAAGAGGTGAAAGCTGCGTTGTTGACCCGTACCGGAGACATTGGTCTGACCCTGAAATGTGTTGAGGATTATGAACAGGCCAATTGGTCGTCCGTCATTGAAAGTGGCTATGATGAAGATCGAGTCCGTGATGCTTACATCGAATCGATTGAATGGTCGCAGGCTGTGATGGACAGCTTGGAGTCCTGATGCTCTTTTCTCTTTGAGTTTTGTTTAAAACCTCAACTCTTCCAGTATTCTCTGAATGTCTCCACAGTAAGGCCATAGTGACGATGATGAAAGTGAATTGCCAGACGGTTTATGCCCCGGCAAAGGTGAATTTGTGTTTGCATGTTGAAGCACGTCGTGACGATGGGTATCACGAACTGTGTATGATTATGCAGAAGGTCTCTCTGTATGATGAACTGACAATCACGGTTTCCGAAGGGGAGGGAATTGGACTTGTATGTGATCAAGTTCCCTTGGCTGATGGCGAAGATAATCTTGTTGTTCGGGCTAGTCGACTGATTCTTGAAGAGGCCAAGCGTAGCGTGCGTGTCGATCTGCGTCTGGTCAAAAATATTCCCGTGGCCGCCGGACTCGGCGGTGGCTCGTCGGATGCTGCCGGTGTGTTGCTGACGTTAAACCGGATGCTCGGTACTCCGGTGGCGTTGCCTCAATTGCATGAGCTGGCCCTTCAGTTGGGGGCGGATGTGCCGTTTTTTCTACAAGATGACACCGTCTGGGCGCGTGGTGTCGGGGAGCGATTGACTCCGGTTTGTGTGGCCGCGGATTACGTGTTACTTCTGGTCAATCCTGGGGTGCCGGTTTCAACCGCTGCGGTTTATCAGGGTTTAACCCAAGATGATTTCAGCTGTTGTGAGCCGGTTGCGCGGATAGAAGGTCGGCAGGACCTGTGTCGGATGCTGCACAATGATCTTGAACGGGTGGCGATCTCCAGCCAACCCGTGATTGAAGAGGTGAAAAAAAATGTGGTTTGCTGTGGTGCCGAAGGGGTTCTGATGTCGGGCAGTGGTGCCACGGTTTTTGGTGTTTTTGCCAATAAGAACAATGCGGATAAGGCTGCAGAAAAGTTGCGTTGTCAGCACGGCTGGTGGTGTGAAGTGGTTTCTCCACTGTAAACACTAAGAAAGTGACTTTCAGGCAATTTTTTTGTTTACACCCCACAAGCTTTGTTGTATAACGCCTCCACGACTCGCTCAGAAGAGATTGTCAAAAATGATGGGCTCGCTAGTCGTAACCTATAAAGTCAATGATGGGGCGTCGCCAAGCGGTAAGGCACCGGATTTTGATTCCGGCATTCCCAGGTTCGATCCCTGGCGCCCCAGCCACTTTAAAACCTCTTACGATGATAGTTTGGTTGCCCAAACACACCATGCATTGAGAGGTTTTTTTTGTTTGTACCGCCTGCTTGCAGGCGGTGTGTCGTTTTGCCGTTTCATCAGGATATGACGTGAACAAATTCAAAGTTTTTGCAGGTAATTCGAATCTGACCTTGGCGCGTGATATTTGTGGCCACCTGTCGGTGCCACTGGGCAGTGCCAATGTCAAAAGTTTTTCCGATGGCGAAATAATGGTCGAAATCGGCGAGAATGTCCGTGGACGCGATGTCTATGTGATTCAGTCGACCTGTGCTCCGTCCAATGACAACCTGATGGAATTACTGATCATGGCGGATGCTTTGAAGCGTGCTTCAGCCGCCAGTATCACGGCGGTCATTCCTTATTTCGGCTACGCCCGTCAGGACCGCAAGGTCGCACCGCGCACGCCGATCACAGGGAAGCTGGTTGCTGACTTGCTTTCGACAACGGGGATTGACCGTATTTTGACCATGGATCTTCATGCTGGTCAGATTCAGGGCTTCTTTGATATTCCTGTTGATCATCTGTATGCCGCACCGGTGTTGCTGGAAGACGTTCAATCCCGTTTTAAAGAGCGTGTTGTCGTAGTGTCTCCTGATGCCGGTGGGACCGAGCGGGCGCGTGCTTTTGCAAAACGTCTTGATGCTGGTCTGGCCATTATCGACAAACGTCGTAGCGGTCCCAATGTGTCAGAGGTCATGCACATTATCGGTGATGTCAAGGATCAGGTTTGCGTTATTGTCGATGATATGATCGACACCGCTGGCACCTTGTGCCATGCTGCCGAAGCTCTGAAGGCGGAAGGGGCTCGTCAGGTTTATGCCTATGCGACCCATCCGGTTCTGTCGGGGCCCGCTCTGGAGCGAATCAGCAACAGTTGCCTTGAAGAGGTTGTTGTATCCGACACCATCCCATGTGCTGATAAGGTCGAAACATGTTCCAATCTTCGTCAGTTGCCCGTGTCCAAATTGCTCGCAGAAGCGATCCGCCGAATTCATTCAGATGATTCGGTTAGTTCGTTGTTTGTTTAAACGTTCAATTAATAAGGCGTGAACGGCTCAAAGCCGACGCTGTTTATATGGAGGAAGTAAAATCATGGCACAAGCAGAATTAAATGTTGCCCTGCGTGAGCGGGTAGGCAAAGGGGGCGCACGTAGTGCCCGCCGTAACGGCCTGGTTCCCGGCGTTGTATATGGCCCGGGTATCGAACCCTGCACCGTTAACGTTGAGCCGAAGGCTCTGCAAGAGGCGATCAGTGGTGAGGCCGGTTGGAACACCCTGCTGACTCTGAAAGGTGACGGCCCCTTTGACGGTGTGCTGGCAGTCGTTAAAGATATTCAAGTGGATGCGATCCGTCGTGATGCCACGCACGTTGACTTCCAAGCGATTGATAGCAATAAAATGCTTTCGTTCATGGTTCCTGTCAATGCTGTTGGCAAGTCCGCCGGTGAGAAAGCAGGTGGTAACCTGCAGGTGATTCGTAAGGAGCTTGAGGTTGTTTGTCTGCCTGCCAACGTTCCCGGTCACATTGATATTGACGTTGAAGCACTTGAGATCGGCGATGTTGTCCATATTGATGATGTCACGGCTCCTGAAGGTGTTGAACTGCCTCACGATGTTAACTTTACTGTCATCACTGTTGTCGGTCATAAGCCGTCTGACGACGTTGAAGGTGAAGAGGGTGAAGAAACTGAAGAGGTCGCCGAGGGCGAAGAATAATCCCGATGGTTATTGCCGGGCTGGGAAATCCGGGCGAACGTTATGCGGTAACTCGGCATAATGTCGGGTTTATGGTGGTTGATCAGCTTGCTGCACGCCATCAGATCTCATTGAAGAAAAAAGGTCATCAGGGCCTGTATGGTATTGGACGGTGCGGTGGGCAGCAGGTGATGCTGCTTCAACCGCAGACGTTTATGAACCTTAGCGGTGCCAGTGTGGCCTCCGCATGTAAATCCCTCGATGTGACATCGGGGGATTTGGTCGTGATACACGACGAGATCGATCTGCCTTTTGGTGAAGTCAGAATCAAACAAGGCGGCGGTCACGGCGGACATAACGGTTTACGACACATTGATCAAGCCTTGTCGACACGTGATTATATCCGGGTGCGTGTCGGTGTGGATCGGCCACCCGCTGGTGCGGATGTGGCAGCCTATGTACTGAAATCCTTTTCCGCAAGTGAGAAGAAGCAGTTAACTACGGTGCTCATGTATGCGGCTGAAATCGTTGAAGCCATTATTGATCAGGGGCTTCAAAAGGCCATGTGTAACTACAATGGGCGCAATGTTTTAAACCCATAGACAATATTCACAACGTAAGGGGGAGATTGGCAATGGCATATTTTGCCGTAATTCTAGGGATCGTCGGCTTTGGAGCTGCGATCATGTTGTACAACAAAGTAAAAGCTGAACCTGTAGGTAATGAAGTCATGGCAGACATTTCGGATTCTATCCATAATGGTGCGATGGCTTTTTTGCGTCGTGAGTATCGTGTTCTGGCGATATTCATTGCCGCAGTTTTTCTGCTAATTTTGGCGGGTATGGGCATTCAGACCGCCATGGCATTTCTCGGTGGCGCCCTGTGCTCTATGACTTGTGGCTTCATCGGTATGAAGGCCGCAACGCGCGCCAATGTTCGTACCACGGAAGCGGCCCGACTGCATGGTCAGGCTAAGGCGTTGGAAGTTTCCTATAACGGTGGTGCTGTTATGGGACTGTCTGTCGCGTCTCTTGGCTTGGTTGGCGTTGGCATTGTCTATGGTTTCTTCGGCGGCGATCCGGAGAGTGCCCGTTATATTAACGGTTTTGCCATGGGTGCTTCATCCATTGCACTGTTTGCCCGTGTTGGTGGTGGTATCTACACCAAGGCCGCTGACGTCGGTGCTGACCTGGTAGGTAAGGTTGAAGCCGGTATCCCCGAGGACGATCCTCGTAACCCCGGTGTTATCGCCGACAACGTTGGTGACTGCGTTGGTGATACGGCTGGTATGGGTGCGGACATTTTTGAATCTTATGTCGGCTCCATCATTGCAACCATCGCCATTGCCGCTGCTGCCAGCCCTGCACTGCTTGAAAAACTCGGTGGTCCTGATGTTCAGTCTGCCGCTATGGCGCTGCCTCTGCTGCTGGCCTCCTTTGGCCTGATCTTCTCTGCCGCTGGCATCTACTCCATGAAGCGCTTTGCTGAGAAAGATCCTGCTGATGCTCTGCGTTTGACCACCTTTGTTGCTGCCGGGTTGTTCCTGGCCGCTTCCATGTTCATTATTTTGATCATGGGCTTGAGCTTTGGTGTGTTCCTGGCACTGGTTGGTGGTTCTTTGGCTGGTATCGCCATTGGTCTGATCACCGAATACTATACTGCGGAAGCGCCGGTTCGTCGTATTGCCGAAGCCAGTAAGACCGGTCCGGCAACCAACATCATTGCCGGTCTGGCAGTTGGTCTGGAAAGCTGCGCTGCTCCGATCCTGATTATTTGTGCAGGCATCTTGGTTGCGAATTACTTTGCCGGTCTCTACGGCATCGGTATCGCAGCCGTTGGTATGCTGGCAACTGTCGGTGTTACCATGACGGTTGATGCGTACGGCCCCATCGCGGATAACGCCGGTGGTATTTCGGAAATGGCCGGTCTCGGTCCTGATGTTCGTGAAATCACCGACGGTCTGGATGCGATTGGTAATACGACCGCTGCCGTTGGTAAAGGTTTTGCCATTGGTTCTGCTGCTCTGACGGCCTTGGCACTGTTCTCCGCTTATGCAACGACGGTTGGTTTGGAGGCCATTAACCTGATTCAGCCTCGTACGGTTGTTGGTTTGCTGATTGGTGGCGCACTTCCGTTTTTCATTGGTGCTCTGACTATGACCAGTGTTGGTCGGGCTGCCGGTCAAATGGTTGACGAAATTCGACGCCAGTTCCGTGAAATTCCCGGCCTGCTTGAAGGTAAGGAAGGCGTTAAGCCGGAGCCTGAGAAGTGCATCGATATCTCTGCTCAAGCTGCTTTGAGAGAGATGGTTCTGCCTGGTGTTGTGGCTGTTGTTGCTCCGGTACTGATCGGCTTTGTTCTGGGTAAAGAAGCTCTTGGTGGTATGCTCGCCGGTGCCACTTTGGCTGGTGTCCTGCTCGCTCTGATGATGTCCAACGGTGGCGGTGCTTGGGATAACGCCAAGAAGTATATCGAATCCGGTAAGCTTGAAGGTGAGAAAAAAGGTGGCGAAGCTCATTCTGCTGCGGTTATCGGCGACACCGTCGGCGACCCGTTCAAGGATACTTCTGGCCCGGCCATGAACATCCTTATCAAGCTGATGAGTGTTGTTTCTCTGGTTATCGCACCGCTGTTAGCCTAGTAGAAAACGACGCATGTCGATAATGGATAGCCGGGGCATCTGCTCCGGCTATCGTTGTTTGGAGAACCGTTATGGGATTTAAGTGTGGCATTGTTGGTCTGCCGAACGTTGGTAAGTCGACAATTTTTAACGCCATTACGTCTGCTGGTGCTGAGTCGGCAAACTATCCGTTTTGTACCATCGAGCCCAATGTCGGTATTGTCGCCGTTCCGGATAAGCGACTTGATGCGCTGGCTGAAATCGTCAACCCGCAACGGGTGTTGCCGACCACCATGGAATTTGTCGACATTGCCGGTTTGGTTAAAGGGGCCAGCAAGGGCGAGGGGCTGGGCAACCAGTTTCTTGGACACATTCGCCAGGTAGACGCCATTGCCAATATTATTCGTTGTTTCGAAGATGACAATGTGGTGCATGTTGACGGCTCTGTCGATCCGTTGCGTGATATTGATGTGATTCAGACAGAGTTGAACCTGGCCGACCTGGAGAGCGTTGAAAAGCGTAAAACCAGAATTCAGAAGTTGGCTAAAAGTGGTGATAAGGCCAGTCAGGCCGAACTGGTTGCGCTGGAGGCTCTTGAGCAGTGCTTGAATGATGGCCAGCCTGCCCGTGTTGCTGCGTTGAGTGATGAGCAGCGCGCAATGGTCCAGGATCTCCATCTTATCACCATTAAGCCGGTCCTTTATGTGGCTAATGTTGCTGAAGATGATCTGGCTGGTGAGCATCCCCATGTGCAGAAGGTTCGCGACTATGCTGCTGAACAGGGCGCTGAAGTTGTGATTATCTGCGGCAAAATTGAATCGGAAATTGCTGAACTTGATCCCGAAGAGAAAAGTGATTTTCTCCAGGAAATGGGCTTGGACCAGTCAGGACTCGACCAGATGATTCAGGCCGGTTATCGGCTGCTCGGCCTGATTACCTATTTTACCGCTGGTGTTAAGGAAGTCAGGGCCTGGACGGTTCCTGAAAATGCTTTGGCTCCCCAGGCGGCCGGGGTGATTCATACCGATTTTGAAAAAGGTTTCATTCGTGCCGAAGTTATTGCTTATGATGATTTCATCGCCGCAAAAGGTGAGGCCGGTGCAAAAGAAAAAGGGCTGTTGCGCGTTGAAGGCAAAGAGTATCTCGTCAAAGATGGTGACGTCATGCATTTTCGCTTTAACGTTTAGTTCCCTGATGGCACGATAAAACGTTGGACATCTGACACCTGCTGTGTTAGATATCACAGTTCTGCAAGTCGGGCATTTAAGGTAAGTGCTCGCTCCTTGTTCCGGGGAAGACCGGGGCTAATATCCATGAGGAGGTTTACGCATGCGTACCTATGAAACTGTATTAATTGTCAATCCTCAGATTGTGGGTGACGAATACACGGCCGTGATTGAAAAATTCAAAGGCGTGTTGACGGACCAGAATGCTGAGATTCTTAAAGTGGACGAGTGGGGCACCAAGCGCCTGGCTTATCCGGTTAAGAAATGTGAGCAGGGCACCTATGTTCTGATCAACTTCAATGCCGAGAATGTTGTCATCAAGGAATTCGAGCGCCGTATGCGTCTCGATGATGCTGTGATCAAGTTTCAGACCTTGATTCTTGAAAACGGTCTTGAAGAGGTTGCTGAAGCCGAGGAAAGCGTTGAAGAAGCTGAAGAAGGCGCCACCGAGGAAAAAGCGGACGAATAACGTTTAACCGACAATATTCTGGAGGATATAAATTATGGCATTTGCAAAAAAAGGGGCACCCCGTCGTCGTTTTGGCCGTCGTAAAGGTTGCCGTTTCTGCGCAGACAGTTCACTGAAAATTGATTACAAAGAGGTTCGTACTCTGCGCTATTTCATTTCTGAGCGCGGCAAGATTGTTCCTCGCCGTATTTCCGGGAACTGCGCAACACATCAGCGTAAAGTAACTGAAGCAATCAAACGTGCACGTAACATTGCTCTGTTGTCCTTTACTTCAAACCGGACGGTCGATTAATTGGCGATCAATTTTGCTGTGCAGGAAACTCCGGGTCGGATGAATCGCCTTCTGGCGATCCTACTTGGAAGTGTCGTCACCAATAGCTTGCTATTGAGTGCGTCAACGCTAGGCCCTGTTTCAGCATTCCTCAACATGTTTATGGCCATGCCATTGGCCTATGTTGGGATGCGTTACGGTGTCGGCAGTGCATTAGTTGGAGTGACATTGACTGCGGCAATTCAATATGCCGTGGCCGGATTTTACTCTGGCGGTCTGTATCTCCTTCAATTTTCCATGGCAACCATCGGCTTGCCCTGGTTGCTGAAGGTGGGAATATCCTGGTTGCGCAGTGTTCTGATATGTACGCTGTGTACGGCGGTACTGGCAGGAGGATTTGCTGGGGGGTATGCCGCACGCCAGGAGATGACCGTGACCGAAATGGTCAATCAATACATTGATAAAGAGGTCGCTTCAGCGCGAACGATTTACGACCAGGCTGAGTTGCCCAAGGATCAACTGGATAATCTTTATCTGGTCCTTGATTCAACAGCCGATTTTTTTCGTCAGGCTTTTTGGGGCTTGGCAACAACAGCTTTCATGCTGTTGTCGCTGATGACCGTGGGGTTGCTTAAAGTTGCCCCACAACGTACTTATGCGGTACCCGGGTGTATGTTTCATCACCTTAAGCTGTCTGAGTACCTGGTTTGGGTACTGATCGCTGCAGGGTTCTCCCTGCTGATCAAACAGCCGGTGGTTCAACAACTCGCCCTGAATTGTTTGACGGTGATATTACCCCTGTATTTCCTGCAGGGCATCGCCATTATCACTTTTTTCTTCAGGAAAAAAGCGTTTTCGACCTTGTCACGAGTTTTCGGCTATCTGCTGATTCTTGTGGTGAATCCTTTGCCTCTTTTGGTGACAGCCATAGGGGTGTTTGATATGTGGTTCGACTTTCGAAAGCCACGCGTAAAGACAACGTAGATCCTTTGTGGAGGAGAACGATGGAAATCATTTTGACTGAAAGTATCGATGGGCTGGGTGAAATCGGCGAAATCGTAAATGTAAAGCCGGGCTATGCCCGTAATTATCTGTTGCCTAAAGGTTTCGCTGTTGTTGCGGATCAGGGCAATGTTAAGGAAGTTGAGCATCAGAAGCGTCAGCTCGAGCGTAAGGCTCTGAAAATTGCTAAGACATCTGAAGCGCTCAAGGCTAAAATTGAGGCAGCTGCCTGCGAATTTGAACTGCGTGCCAGTGAAGAGGGTAAGCTGTTCGGTTCAGTGACCAGCGCCGATATCGCTGCGAAGCTGGCTGAAGCCGATGTTGAAATTGATCGTAAAAAAATCCAACTGGATGAAGCGATTAAAGCACTGGGTGAGCAGACGGTTAATGTCAAGCTGCCCGGCAATGTCGTTGCAGAAATTAAAGTTACTGTTGTTGCTGCGGCTGAGTAATTTTCACGTGTCGGCAGCAGTCATTTATGGCTGCTGCCGACGGTGATGCCTTTTATGACTGAGATACCAGCTCACCGCTTACCGCCGCAGAATCTCGAAGCTGAGATGTCTGTGCTCGGCGGAATCCTACTTGAGAACGATGCGCTGAATAAGGCGCTGGAGTTGCTCATCCCTGATGATTTTTATCGCGAAAGTCATCGCCAGATTTTTCTTGCCCTGATTGCTCTTTCCGAACGCAACGAGCCCGCCGACTTGGTTACTTTGACGGCTGAACTCAAACAAAACGATCAATTGAATGCTGTTGGTGGCAGCAGTTATCTGGCATCGTTGGTCGATTATGTGCCGACAGCTGCCAATATCACCTATTACGCCAAGTTGATGAAGGAAAAGGCGGTTGCGCGCCACATGATCAATGTCGCGACTGAAATTGCATCGCGTGGTTACGAGGGGCAGGAGATGGATAAAACCCTCGACTGGGCTGAAAAGTCGATTTTTGAAATCTCCAGTATGAAAACACGTCCTTCCTATTTCTCGACCAAAGAGATTATGAAGGATACGTTCAAAGCGATCGAAAAGCTCTATGAGCGTAAAGAGCTAGTGACCGGGGTGCCGACGGGCTACACTGATTTGGATACCATGACGGCTGGTTTGCAGCCGGGTGACCTGGTGATTGTAGCGGGTCGTCCCTCCATGGGTAAAACCGCTTTTTGTCTCAACGTTGTCGAATATGCCGCCATGCATTCGAATAATCCGAGTGCTGCCCTGGTTTTTTCGCTGGAGATGGGCAAGGAGCAGTTGGTGCAACGGATGTTGTGCTCGGTGGCCCGTGTCGATGCCAGTCGTCTGCGTACCGGCCATCTTGGTGAGACGGATTGGCCCAAGTTGACCAATGGTGCCGGGCTGCTTTCCGAAGCGAAAATCTTCATTGACGATACCCCGGCAATTTCGGTTCTTGAGTTACGTTCCAAGGCGCGGCGACTTAAGGCGGAACATGATCTGGGAATCATTGTGATTGACTACCTGCAGTTGATGCAGGGGAGTAATCCGGAGAGCCGTCAGCAGGAGATTTCAGAGATCTCCCGCTCCCTTAAAGCGCTGGCCAAAGAACTCAATGTGCCGGTGATTGCGTTGTCTCAGCTGAATCGATCTCTGGAAAATCGTACGGACAAACGGCCGATCATGGCTGACCTGCGGGAATCCGGAGCGATTGAGCAGGATGCCGACGTTATTATGTTTGTCTATCGTGAATCGGTGTATTGCGAAGCGTGCCGACGACGCGATGGCAGTTGCGATAAGGGGCATGAACAGGATGCCGAAATTATTATTGGTAAGCAGCGTAATGGTCCGATCGGTACCGTCCATCTGACGTTCCGAGGTCAGTTTACCCGGTTTGAAAACCAAGCTAAGCGCGAAGAATTTTAACGCCCTGTCCTGAGGACAGGGCGTTTTTGTTTTTGGGTGGTATCGTGTTGATGGTTTGGGCGTGAGAGCGTTTGCTGTCTTCCCTTTTCGCTCTTCGTGCCCTGATCGGATAGCTTATTCGCCGCCTTTTTCCGGAATAATCCCCAATGTTTGGATTTTCTTACGCAGCGTGTTGCGATTGATACCGAGGATCTCGGCAGCGCGGACTTGATTTCCGCGTGTTTTGTCGAGAATAATGCGGATCAGAGGGCGCTCCATCTGGTGGAGAACCATCTCATACAGGTCGTTGATTTCGACGATGTCTTTCTTGGCCAGCGAGGTGCGCAGCTTGGTCTCAATTAATGACTCAAGGGAGTCGTTCTCTTCCTGGGCCGGAATATCTGTAGATTGTTGAGGAAAATCGCTGGCACGCAAAACCTGACCTTGGCTCAGCAGGCAGGCGCGTTGGATGGTGTTTTCCAGTTCGCGAATGTTGCCCGGCCACGGGTAACGAACCAGTTGTTCCATAGCTTTTTCGCTGCAGCTGCTGACCACAGAACCAAATTCATCGTTGGATTTGCGGATGAAGAAATCGACCAGTAGCGGGATGTCTTCCGCACGTTCGCGCAGAGGCGGCAGGCTGATCGGCAGAACATTGAGACGGTAGTAGAGATCTTCACGGAAGATTTTTTTCTCAACGCACTTTTCCAGATCTTGATTAGTTGCGGCAACGATCCGCACATCAATGTCAATAGCCTGATTGCCGCCGGTTCGGGTGATCTCTTTTTCCTGAATCACTCGCAACAGCTTGGCTTGAAGCTCCAGAGGCATGTCGCCGATTTCATCAAGGAAGATTGTGCCGCCGTTCGCCTGTTCAAACTTGCCGATTTTGCGTTCCGTTGCTCCGGTGAAGGCGCCTTTTTCAAAGCCGAATAATTCACTTTCGAGCAGTTCGTGAGGGATTGCGGCGCAGTTCAGGGCGACAAAGGGTTGGCCAACCCGTTTGCTGTTAAAGTGAACAGCCCGGGCAATGAGTTCCTTTCCGGTTCCGGACTCACCGGTGATCAAAACGGTGATGTCGGATGCGGATACTTTGCCGAGAAGCTTGTAGACCTCCTGCATCGGCTTACTGTTGCCTATAATGCTGCGTTCGGACTGATTCTGGTTTTTGATGGCGCTTTTCAGGCGCAGAACTTCAGCCTGGGTATTGGCGATCTTTTGTGCCTTGAGAATGATGCCGTCCAGTGCATCAAGGTCAAACGGCTTGGTGATGTAGTCGTAAGCGCCGCGCTTCATGGCTTCTACGGCATTTTTCATCGACGATTCAGCCGTCATCATAATCACGGAGAGACGCGGGAAGTTTTCATGCAGTTCGTCCAGCAGGTCCAGGCCCGAGACATCCGGCATTTTAATGTCGATAAGGGCCAGGTCGTAGTCATTTTCCTCCAGCAGTTTGCGGGCATTGGCTCCGCAATCGGCCAGGTCAACTTTGAGCCCCTGGCGGGTAAGAGCTTTGGAAAGGACCCAGCGGATGCTTTCTTCGTCGTCGACGACAAGAACACGTTCTAGTGCCATGGTTTTACTCCGTAAAGATCAACTCAATGAGGTGTTGTAGTCTCGTTTGAAGGGGAGGTAGATCCTGCAGCAGGTTCCTTCTCCCTCAATGCTGTCAAAATGAAGCAAGCCGTCATGGTCTGAGACGATCTTCTGGCTGATTGCCAGGCCGAGGCCGCTTCCGGTACTTTTTGTGGTGTAAAATGGGGTAAAGATCTTTTTCAGTAGCTCTTTACTGATGCCGCACCCGTTATCCGTCACTTTGACCACCACAAACGGCACCGGCGGTTGGCCTGGCCTAGTCAGGTGGTGTTGAGTATCGATGCGGGTGGAAATGGTAATGGTACCGCCGGGAACCGTTGCTTCAACAGCGTTTTTAATGATGTTTAGAAGCAAGCGCGTCAGCAGGGTCTGATCACCGGTAATTGGCGGAATCGTCGGATCGAGTTGCAAGTCAAACGTTTTGTCTTCCGCAGCTTCTGATTGCTGTTGTAAAAGAACGATCTCGCGGATGATCTTGGCCAGATTGACTTCACTGAGCACCTGAGAGCGCGGGGTGGTCAGATTCATCAGCTCTTCAATGATCTCGTTGATCCGGTCGGTTTCCTTGATCATCACCTGCATGTATTCGAGCAAATCGTCGCGCTTCGCCAGTTCCATCGTTAATAATTGCGCAGCGCCTTTGATGCCGCCCAGCGGATTTTTGATTTCATGGGCCAGGCCCGCTGCCAGTGTGCCGAGCATCACCAGGCGATCGGCACGTTGAACGTCTTGTTCCAGTTGGCGGACGTGGGATGCATCATGAAGTGACAGGATAACGCCTTCCTGCTTTCCGCTCTCGGTGAACAGAGGGCAAACCGTGGCACTGACCGGCAAGTCGGGTGCTGTCGGTCGACTGAGTTGAATGGTTTCCCGGTCGGAAATTGAGCGGCCTTCCTGCATGGAGGTGTTGACCAGATAGAGCAAACCCTCCTGGTCCTTGAACAGCGCTTCAATGTGTTGCCCTGTGGCTTGTCGGGCGGACATGCCGGTGAGGTTTTGAGCCGCCGGGTTGAGCAGGACGATCTTGTAATCAATGTCGATGACAATGATCGCTTCGGTCGTGCTGGCCAGAACGTTTTGCGCCAGTTGGTCTGGTGATGTGGTTAATGACACGCTCAGTTACTTTCTTGGTTGAAAAAAGAGATGCTTTGTTCTTTAACCTCGGTCAGTGTGGTACAGCGGTTGATTGCGGCCCTGAATTCTGAGGCCCCGTTAAGTCCGCGTGAGTACCAGCATAGATGTTTGCGCATATCAAGCAGGGTTTTTCTCTCGCCGTAGTAGCCCGCATACAAATTGAGATGACGCAGGGCTGTTTCAAGGCGTTGTTGCCGACTGGGTGGCGTAACCTCTTCGCCTGCCGCCCGTTGTACGATCGCGTTGAACAGCCAGGGGTTACCATAGCTGCCGCGACCGATCATGATCCCATCACAACCGGTTTGCTCCAGCATGGCAAAAGCGTCGTCGGCTGTTATGATATCGCCACTGCCGATAACCGGGATGGTCAGATGCTGTTTCAGTTGCCGAATGTGCTGCCAGTTCGAGTGGCCACCGAACCCCTGACAGCGGGTACGCGGATGGAGGATCACCGCATCGGCACCTTCGTCTTGGCAGATCTGACCGATGAGTTGAAAGTTGATGTCAGCAACAGTCCAGCCGGAGCGGATTTTAACCGTCAGCGGCAAGCTCGTGGCCTGACGCATGGCACATATGATTTTAGCCACTTTCTGCGGCTCTTGCATCAGGGCGCTGCCCGCCCCGGAACGGACCACTTTTTTAACCGGGCACCCCATATTAAGATCAATAAGTTCCCCATAACGGCTGGCAATGTGAGCTGCTTCAGCCAGTACCTCAGGATCGTCGCCGAATAATTGTACGGCAAAAGGGGTTTCAACCAGAGTCCGTTTCAGCAGTTCGAGGGTTCGCAAGCCGTCGCGGATCAGTCCATTGCCGCTGATCATTTCTGAATAGGTTAACGCAGCTCCTGATTCCATGACGATTTGGCGGTAAGGGGAGTTAGTGATCCCTGCCATCGGGGCAAGAATCAAATTGTTTTTCAGGGTTACCGCGCCGATTTTAAGTGTCGTAATGCTCATTATTTAGGCATTGTATCATGTGCTAAAATCGGAAGGGAACAAAAATGTCACCGCTCTCAGTAGAATACTGTATACAAAAACTCCTTGACGCTATATATTGAGTTTGCTAAAACTTCTAGACGAAATTGACGCAGATCAAGCTGTGCCTTTTTCATTGAGTTTTACTCCTCAAGCGGGTTGTCGGGGGACTCCTTCTTGAGGTTATGTAGTCGGTTGGTGGTAGAAATATCACCCTGTTTTCTATTCATTTTATAAGGAGAGAAACATGTCAACACTGAAGGAAGTATTGAAGCAAAAGATCGATGCTCACCGTCCTCGTACCACCCGTCTGGTCAAAGAGTGTGGTGATACGACTCTGGGCGAAGTAACTATCGCTCAAGCTATTGGCGGTGCCCGTGGCATTAAGTGCCTGGTTACCGATATCTCTTACCTCGACCCGATGGAAGGTATCCGCTTCCGTGGTATGACAATTCCTGAGACTTTCGCGGCTCTGCCCAAAGTTCCGGGTAGTGACTATCCTTATGTTGAGGGTTTCTGGTACCTGCTGCTGACCGGCGATGTTCCGACCATGGAGCAAACTCTGGAAGTTGTAGAAGACTGGAAGCAACGTTCCCAAGTTCCCGAATACGTCATCGACGTTCTGCGCGCTATGCCTCGCGATTCTCACCCGATGGCTATGTTCTCCGCAGCGATCGTTGCTATGCAACGTGATTCCGTATTCGCATCTAACTATGCTGCCGGTAAGTTCAACAAAATGACTTGCTGGGAAGATATGCTGGAAGACTCCAACGACCTGATGGCTAAACTGGGTCCCATCGCAGCATACATCTACCGCATGAAGTACAAAGGCGACACTCATATCGCTCCTGATCCTGAGCTGGATATGGGCGGTCAGTTCGCTCACCTGATCGGTCAGTGCGACGAGTACAAAGACGTTGCTCGTATGTACTTCATCCTGCACTCTGACCATGAGTCTGGTAACGTTTCCGCTCATACCACTCACTTGGTTGCTTCGGCTCTGTCTGACGCTTACTACTCCTATGCTGCTGGTATCAACGGTCTGGCTGGTCCTCTGCATGGTCTGGCTAACCAGGAAGTTCTCGCATGGACTCAAAACTTCATGGAGAAACTGGGCGGCAAGGTTCCGACCAAAGACGAGCTCAAAGCTGCTCTGTGGGATACGCTCAACAGCGGTCAAGTTATCCCGGGTTACGGTCACGCTGTTCTGCGTAAGACTGACCCCCGTTACACTTCTCAGCGCGAGTTCTGCTTGAACACTCCGGGTCTGAAGGAAGATCCTCTGTTCCAGCTGGTTGCTATGATCTACGAAGTAGCTCCGGACGTACTGCTCGAGCATGGTAAAGCGAAGAACCCCTGGCCTAACGTTGACGCTCAGTCTGGTGTTATCCAGTGGTACTACGGCCTTACTGAGTACGACTTCTACACTGTTCTGTTCGGTGTGGGTCGTGCACTGGGCTGCTTGGCCAACATCACTTGGGACCGTGCTCTGGGTTACGCTATCGAGCGTCCCAAGTCCGTTACCACTGCAATGCTCGAAGATGCCGCTGGCATCAAGTAATTGCGCTAAAAAAATTAATCCATTTATTGATTATGATTATGGGGTGCCCAACTGGGCACCCCTTTTTTATGCGTTGATTTTGTCCGCTCCACTAGGCTATGTTGTTACCAAATGGGAACATTGCAGGAGGGCGTATGGCTAAAGAAGTGACGTCGATCTATCAATCGATTGTTGAAGAGATGACAGAGGGTGTTGTTTTCCTCGATGCAGACGATGTCATCTGTATTTGCAATCCCGCAGCCGAAAGGATACGGCGGGTTAAGGCGGAGCGGATTATCGGACGTAGCATTTATTCACTGCATCCTGGACGGATGCACGACCGTATCCGCCAGTTGATCGAAAGCCTTAAGTCAGGCCGTATCTCCTCTGGTAGCCGCATTATTCACGCACAAAAGCGCTTTTTCTCCAATTCTTATACCGCGATCAAAGCCCCGGACGGCACTTATCTTGGGACGCTGTTGATTAGCCGTGATGTTACCGAAGAGAAACGTTTGCGTGAAGAAAACGAATCTCTCAGATCCCGCCAGTCTGATGAAAAAATGAAATGCCTGGTGGTTCACAGCGATGCTGCTCTGCGCGTCATGGATATGGCGGTTTCCCTTGGGCAAATCGATTCTACGGTTCTTGTGACCGGCGAGAACGGCACCGGCAAAGAATGCGTGGTGGAATTGCTCCATCAGAACAGTCCGCGACGCAACGGTCCACTGGTGAAAGTGAACTGTGCCGCTTTGCCTGACAACCTGATTGAGTCAGAACTGTTCGGTTTTGTTAAAGGAGCGTTCACTGGCGCGACGGAAAACCGTAAAGGGAAGTTTGAGCTGGCCAATGGCGGTACGTTGTTCCTTGATGAGGTCGGAGATCTTCCGCTGGCATCTCAAGCGAAGTTGTTACGGGTGTTGCAAGAGCGCAAGGTGCAACCCCTTGGTGGAAAATCAGAAGTTCTGATTGATGTGCGTATTGTCGCCGCAACCAATCATATTCTCAGTGACGATGTTGCCGGTGGCAAGTTTCGCGAAGACCTGTTTTATCGTCTCAACGTGATCCATATTGACGTACCACCGTTACGTGAGCGCCGCGAAGACATTGAGCCTCTGGCTGAAATGTTTCTCGACAAGTTTTCCACGCAGATGAATAAACCGGTCCGCCATCTGTCTACAGAGGCGTTGAATATTCTGCTTCATCATCACTTCCCAGGGAATATCCGTCAACTGGAACATGCCATGGAACGTGCTGTGGCCCTGAGTAGTGGTGAACTGATTCTTCCCGATGATCTGCCGCAGGACCTGCTGAGCGCTTCGGTGGTGACCACTGCGCAGCACACTATTCAAGGGGGATTGGCGCTTAAAGAGGCCGTTGATTTTTTTGAACGGGACTATATCGCAGCCGCCTTGAAACAATGTGACTATAAGAAATCGAAAACCGCAGAGCATTTAGGCATCTCCCGTAAAAGTTTATGGGAAAAGATTCAGCGCTACAATTTGACGGATGCCAGCGTTACTTAACGGTAACGCTGGCATCGCTATATCGTTACTTGCGGGTAACGCTTCCTCACTGAACCCCTTCGTTTGTCCCCCCTTCTATAAGACCGTGCATTGAAAACTCCTTTGTAAACAGATAGATACGCCCTTTTTCGTGCCTTGGCATAGTCGTTGTACTACACCAACACGAGGCCAGCGTCATGTGCGTTACGCGACGCTGATAACAAGAGCAACATGTTTGTGTGAAAAGGAGAAACTATGAAGAGGATGTTGATTCAAGGCGTTGTCGGCGCGATGCTGCTGTGTTTCATGACAGCAGGCTGGTCTGCCGCCGCCGTGCTCGACGATTTAACGGCTGCACTGAAAGCGGGCAAAGCCGATGTCGGTGTACTGACCAGCTTCGAGTACAAAAATCGCGATGATGCCACCAGCCCTGCCAAACAACTCAGTATTCGCACGCGGATCGGTTATCAGACCGGAGAGTTTCATCACGTCAGACTTTATGCACAATTTCATAACCTGACCAATGCCTGGGAAGAATTTCGCCATGCGGATGGGGGTGACTCTGACCGCGATTTGATTGCCGATCCCGATGGCAACCGTCTTTATAAAGCCTACTTTGATTATAGCGCACTGCCACAGACGACTGTCCGCCTGGGCCGTCAGGAGATCATCCTTGATGATGCCCGGTTACTGGGGAATATCGGCTGGCGTCTCAACGGTCAGTCGTTTGATGCCGTGACTGTAACCAATAAAAGTATCACTGATCTGACCTTGTTTGCCGGTTATGTCAATCAGGTCAATACCATTGCATTGACGCATGTCGATCTGGATCATTTCTATCTGATCAATGCCAACTATGCCGGTATCAAGAACCATCACGTTTCTGTGTATGGCTATCTGCTGGATACGGAAAGCAAGGCTGATTCCGCGCGGGACAGTGCCACCTATGGTGTACGCATTGTCGGGAAACCGTGCATTGTGAACTATGCGGTCGATTATACGCTGCAGACAGACTTTGCCGATGGTGAGGATCACGATGCCGACATGCTGAATCTGTATGTCGGTGCCACTGTCGCACCCGTCGATTTCGGCGTTGGTTACTCCTACATCTCCGGGCAGGATGGCGATGACCGTCCTTTCGATACCCTCTATAGCACCGCCCATAAATTCAACGGTTTTGCCGATCTGTTTCTGTCCACCAACGGTGGCGGTTTGACGCCAGGTCTGCAGGATTACTACGCCAGAATTGGCACATCATTTTTCGGCGTAAAGCTTAGTGTTATCTATCATTACTTCGATAGCTATGAAGACGATCACTTTGACGGCACCTACGGCGATGAAGTAGATGTCGTCGTAGTCAAGTCGATCAGCGACAACCTGAAATTACTGGTGAAATACGCTAACTTCATGCAGGACGAAGACGAAGGTAACGGCTTTGCCAATCCGGCCGTGGATACGGAAATCTTGACTGCTCGCCTGGAATATTCTTTCTAGCTGATCTGGCCACTGCGCCACTTCAGTGACGTAGTGGTCCTGCTCGGATAGGAGCCGATGGCGTAATGATCGATTCGGGAACTGTGGATAACGCTGCCGCCACAGCAGAAAGGATGAGACGGATGAAGCATTGGCCACCTGTTGAACCGAATCACGATTTTAAGCTTGGGAAACAGAAACGTCCCACGACCAAAAAGGCTGCTTATGAAAAATAGTAACGTTATGAGATATGTAGCAACCTGTTGTGTTGTGGCAGTGATCGGACTGTTTTTGTATATCGTCTTTGAATCCAAGATGCTGTCCTACCTTTCGGGAGATCCAAAGGTCTGCATCAACTGCCACACTATGAACACCCATTATGCGACTTGGCAGCACAGCTCTCATCGTGAGCAGGCCAGTTGCATCGACTGCCACCTGCCGCGTGATTCCTTTGCCAACAAGATGCTGGCAAAAGCTAAAGATGGTTTCAATCATTCTATGGCGATGACTTTGCGCACTTATGGCTACAACTTGCGGATCACGGATGATGCCGCCGAGAGGATACAGAACAACTGTATATCGTGCCACAGTGAAGCTGTATCACAGATGATGGAAAACAGTCAGTTGTACAGTCAGTTTGAAGAAGGTGTCCCCATGGGCCGGCGCTGTTGGGACTGCCATCGTATGGTCCCCCATGGACGTACTCGAAACCTGACAACAACCCAGCACAATTTAGGTGTGAAAGAACTTTAGAAAACTCAACTAGGAGATGAACTTATGAAGAGATCAACATTCGTGACAATTGCTTCTGTGGTGATCATGGTCCCGATGCTGTTGCTTGTGATCTCCATCAAGGAGAATAAAGCTGAGCAGCAAGCGATCAATGCTGTGCCTGAAATCAAGAAATTGGAACCAAAAAGTGCCGAGTGGGGCAAGTATTACCCACGCCAGTATGACTCCTATCTGGAGACGCGCAAGAGCGATGAAATCAAGGATGTGTTGAAGCAGGACCCCAATCTGGTCGTGCTGTGGGCCGGTTACGGCTTTTCGAAGGACTATAATGCGCCGCGTGGTCATTACTACATTTTGGAAGACAATATCAACACCTTGCGTACGGGTGCCCCCATCGATCAAAAGAGTGGGCCAATGCCAACAGCCTGTTGGACCTGTAAGTCACCGGATGTTCCGCGTCTGATCGAAGAGAAGGGTGAGCTTGACTTCTTTACGGGCAAGTGGGCTCGTTGGGGTAGTGAGATCGTAAACCCGATTGGCTGCGCAGACTGCCATGACAATGAAACTATGAAACTCACCGTGACGCGTGACTTTCTCAAGCGTGCGCTTGATGCTGAAGGGAGTGAGCCGTTTGCTGAGGCTAAGCATCAGGATATGCGTACCCTGGTGTGTGTGCAGTGCCATTCCGAGTATTACTTCAAGAAGACTCCGTGGACAGACCCGGCAGGTGAAGAACATACTGCTGGTGTTGTCACCTTCCCGTGGGATAACGGTCTTTCCGCCGAGGACATTGAGCAGTATTACGATGAGCGTGAGTTCGTCGACTGGACCCATAAACTGAGTAAGACGCCGATGCTCAAAGCACAGCACCCTGGATACGAAACCTTTAAAACCGGGATTCATGGCAAGAACAATCTGGCCTGTGCGGATTGCCATATGCCGTATGTTCGTGAGGGTGGCGTGAAGTACTCCAGTCATAAGATTGGTAGTCCCCTGGATGATATGCAGAACACCTGCCTCAATTGTCATGGTGAAAGTGAGCAGGAACTCAAGGACATTATTGCTCGTAAGCTGGAGCGCAAAAACGAGTTGGCCCATACCGCGACGGATATTTTGGCCAAGGCCCATCTTGAGGCAGCCAAGGCATGGGAGCTGGGTGCTACTGAAGCTGAGATGAAACCAGCTTTGACCGATATTCGTCATGGTCAATGGCGGTGGGATTTTGCAGTCGCTGCTCATGGTGGCTTCTTCCACGCACCGGAGGAAACTCTGCGTATTCTTGGTAGTGCCATCAATAAAGCACATGATGCACGTTTGAAGCTGCGGATCATTTTGGCGAAATATAGTGCTGCAGATTATCAGGCACCCGCCATTACCAGCAAGGAACAGGCCCAGGAGTTGATCGGCCTGCCAATGGAAAAACTGGTAAGTGATAAGAAGAAGTTCCTTGGCACTCTGCGTGAAGAGTGGAACAAGGAGGCGGCGACTAAGGGGATTTTTGACCCGAAAACTCGCGATATGGAATTCAAAACATCCTACAGTAAGTAAAGAACGCCGGAAGAACAGCGCCGCCCTGTTTGCCTCGTGCAGGCAGGGCGGTTGTCTCTGCCTGATCTGTTTATTCAGCCCTCGTTTTCCTGTTGTAATGCTGGATTACCTCCCTTTTTGACGCCGCAATAAAAAACCGTTAAAGTCATCTATAATTGATTTCTATCAATTCCCACTGCAGCAAGTTAAGGCATTATTGCTGAAACAACAGGAGGGAACAATGTTGATTCAACCACAGATGACCATCAAACAGATTATTGACACTTGGCCGCAGACACTGGATGTGTTTACCGCCAACGGCTTTGAGCAATTTGCTCAACCAGAGATGATCGATCGTGTCGGTCGCTTTCTCAAGCTGGAGTCGGCCCTGAGCCAAAAAGGCTACGATTGTGCGGCGTTTATCGCACTGTTGCAGGAACGTATTGACGCAGCCGACCAGCAGGCGGATATCACCCTGGTGGAGCGCCAACGCGACCACTACGATATTGATCTGGCCGGTCTGTTGCCGTGCCCGGTCCGTATGCCGTTACTCGAACTGGTGACCCGCGAGGTCGAGGCCTTTGAAGCGCAAACCGGCCTGCGGGTGCGCAGCCGCCTTGAGGCGGCGTCCGTTGGCGCCGACTGGATGGAAGAGCATATCCTTCAGGCTAAAAGCGTTGCCGAATTGCCTGACCTGTTTGTTTCCGCCGGTTTTGATGTGTTCTTCGACCCGCAGGGAATTGGCGGCTATTGCCGTGATGGGCTGTTCACCGCGCTGGAGTATCCAGCGGTCAATGCGGACTTTGACGGCTTGACCCTGGCCGATCCTCGGCACGCCTATTCAATGATTTCGGTGGTTCCGGCCGTCTTCATGGTCGATAAACAACAGTTGGGCGATCTGCCGGTGCCACGCACCTGGGCGGATATTCTTGACCCGATCTATGCCGGGAAGATCTCTTTGCCGGTGGGTGATTTTGATCTGTTCAATGCCATCCTGCTGACCCTTCACAAGGAGTTTGGCGACGAAGGTATTGAGCGGCTGGGTCGTTCCATGCTCAGCTCCCTGCATCCGGCGCAGATGGTCAAAACGGCATCGCGCCAGCAGGACGACAAGCCGCTGGTGACGATTTTGCCCTACTTCTTTACCCGCATGGCCACGCACGTGCCATCGGTCGAGATTGTTTGGCCCGAGGATGGTGCGATTATCAGCCCGATCTTCATGCTGGCTAAAAGTGAGCGCCTTGATGAACTTCGCCCCTTGGCTGATCTGCTCGCTGGCGAAGAAGTGGGGACGATTCTTGCGCAGAAAGGATTGTTCCCATCGCTGCACCCGCACGTCAAAAACAGCCTGCCCGAGGTTGTGCCATGGAAATGGCTGGGCTGGGATTATATCTATGAACAGGATATCGCCGGGCTGATCCGCCATGCTGAGGCGGTATTCAATCGGGCGGTGGGCGGAGGTGACGCATGAAATTTCTCACGGTTTCCGGACCGCCCTCATCGGGCAAAACAGCGGTGATCCTCCAGGCCATCGATGCGTTGAAACAGCGCGGTCACACCATCGGTGTGGTCAAGTTCGATTGCCTGGTCACCGAGGATGATCAGCTCTATGCGCGACGCGGTATTGCCGTGCGCAAAGGGATTTCCGGCGCGTTATGCCCGGATCATTATTTTGTCAGTAATGTCGAAGCCTGCATGAGCTGGGGCCAGGAGCAGGGGCTCGATCTGCTGATCAGTGAAAGCGCTGGTTTGTGCAACCGCTGCGCCCCGCATATTCAGGGGGTGACGGCCGTGTGTGTCATTGACAATCTCAGTGGTATCGGCACGCCGAAAAAAATCGGCCCCATGCTCAAAGCCGCGGATATCGTGGTGATCACCAAGGGCGATATTGTTTCTCAGGCCGAACGCGAAGTGTTTGCCTCGCGGGTGCGTCAGGTGAACCCCAAGGCGACCATCCTGCATGTCAATGGCATCACCGGCCAGGGCGCATTTGAGCTGTCGACTCTGCTGGTCAATGGCGAAGACCATGCCACGTTGACCGGTAAGAAGCTGCGCTTTTCCATGCCGTCGGCCCTGTGCTCCTATTGTCTGGGCGAGACACGCATCGGTGAACAACACCAGATGGGCAATGTGCGCAAAATGGATCTGGGAGGTGACGCATGACCCGCGATCAACTGCTTCATCGCCCCTTTGCCGAAGTGCTGGCACAGGCCGCGTACCTCCGTGACTTTTTTGATTCTTTTGCCCTGACTCTGCCCGCAACGGAGCAGAGCCTTGCCGACTATATTGCGGCATTGGCCAGCGAACAGCTCGAAGATCTCGGCCTGGATCGCGAGGCTTTTTGCCAGGCGCTGGTCAGCTACGTTGAAGGGATGGAAGGTTTGTCCTCGACTCAGGAGCAGGTGCAGTCGCTGACCATCAAAGGGGGCTTCAACAAACAGGGTGACGCGGAAAACTTTGAACTGGAGTTGAAACCCGGCCAAGTGGTGTGCATTGTCGGTCCGACCGGTTCTGGTAAAAGTCGTCTGCTGGCTGATATTGAATGGGTGGCGCAGGGCGACACACCGACCGGGCGCCAGATCTTGATCAATGGAGCCGTTCCTGATCCCACGTGGCGCTTTTCCACCGAGCATAAACTGGTTGCCCAGTTGTCGCAGAACATGAACTTTGTCATGGACCTGAGCGTTGAAGAGTTTATCCGCATCCATGCTGAGAGCCGCTTTGTTCCGGACAGCGCGACCAAGGTGAAGAAGATTATTGCCCAGGCCAATGAACTGGCCGGGGAACCTTTTGACGGCGACACGCCGATCACCTCGCTCAGCGGCGGACAGTCGCGGGCACTGATGATCGCCGACACGGCGATTCTCAGCCAGTCTCCCATTGTGCTGATCGACGAGATCGAAAATGCCGGGATTGATCGTAAAAAAGCCCTGGCGTTGCTGGTGCGTGAGGAGAAGATTGTCCTGATGGCAACCCATGACCCGATCCTGGCCCTGATGGGGCAGCGGCGGCTGGTGATCCGTCATGGCGGCGTGGCGCGGATCATTGACACCAGCGATGCCGAACGGGCCAATCTCAAGCAACTCGAACAACTGGATCAACAACTGATGGCGTTACGTCATCGGATTCGCCAGGGGGATACCCTGGACGTTCTTTAAAAAATTAACCAAGGAGATAACATCATGCATGATGGATGTAGTGCACATTTTAACAGCGGAATGGATGTCTTGAACAAAGTGCGCGCCATGGGCTTCAGCCCTCAGGCCATGCCCACAGCCGTGACGCTGACCTGTCAGGAGTGTCAGACGCCTTTTGAGATGACCACCTTTGAAGGCAAGTGCTCGCAGTGCGGGATGGTTTATGCGGTCACTCCCTGTCATGCCCATGATCCCAGCGCTATTCAGGCGGCGGGAATCGAGGTGTAATGCGGAGATGACTTCTGCGAAGCGGCTTGCCAAAGATGAAAAAGTGCTGCGTGTCTTCATTGCCACGTTTTGCCGACAGAATCATCTCAACGCAGGTGTCTCTGTTGCACGCGAAGATCAGGGCCGGCACTATTGCACTGAATGTGCTGAGTTGCTGGATTATGCGTTGCAACGCTTGCAGCGGTGTCCGCTCAATCCGAAACCGGCCTGCAAGGACTGCCCGGTCCATTGCTATCGTCCGCAAATGCGAGAGCGCATCCGCCAGGTGATGAAATTCAGTGGCATCCACTTTGTCAAACGGGGACGGCTGGATTGGTTGTGGCACGACTTCTTCTGATCAATGAAAAAGGGAAAACCGTGGCGGTTTTCCCTTTTTTGTTTTGAATCCGGTCAGCAGTCCCTGGCGATTAGTGCTCTTCGCCAAAAATCTGGGCGCTGAAGATGTAGATGTCGGTATCGCCATCCTGCCAGGCCTCCGGCGGCAGACCGGCTTTGAGGCAGGTCTGGCTGAGAAAGGTGGTGCGATCCCAGCGGTTTTCCGTCGCCACCTGTGGCAACAGGACTCCGCGGTAATGACTTTTTTCCATGTAAATGCCGTGCTTACCCACCTCAATGTCGTCCGGGGTGGCGATTTTTACCAGTGGAGACAGGACTGAAATCTGCAGTGAGAAATTGTCCAGATCCTCCTCTTTCATGGGGTAAAAACGCGGGTCGTTACTCGATGAGGCAACGGCCATTTGTGAAACTTCTTTGAAGAGCGGAATTTCCGATTGGAAATTGCCGATGCAACCGCGTAGGTTGCCGTCCTGTTTGATGGTGACAAAGCAGCCGCGCTTGATGTTCAGGCGTCGTTCTTCCCGTGGCACGACACAGACCTCCGAATGGCGCACATGGCTGACGATGGCTGTTCGAGCGATATCAAGAAGAATCGCCTGCTCCTTGGTGCTGAGTAACTCTTCCACGCCTCCCCCTGTGTCTGACCAGCGTCGACCGATTGCTTGATCGGCGAGTCAAAGAATATGTTGACTGCATGCCCCTTGGTTTTACCGATAACTTGCCGGGATAGTATCAAAAATGCTACTTGGCGTCCAGTATCGTATCGCCCCATTTTGCGAGGACTGTTTTGTGGTTCGAGTGTTTGCTGCAGGGATGGTTGTGAAAGTGTCTAAAGCTGTTAATGTGAAATGAAAGTTATTGTTTCCAAACCAGAAAGGAGAATTTGATGCGCCTAGGGATAGCTCTGATTCTGGCGGCGATGTTCGGGCCTCTCGTCGTGGCTCCGGCTCGTGGTGCTACGGTAGAATATTCCTTGACGATTTCACGCCAAGCCGTGACTCTCGATGGCGTGACTGCTGATGCGATGACCGTCAATGGGGGGATTCCCGGACCGGTTCTGACCTTTAACGAAGGCGATCATGCTCGCATTCATGTCCGTAATGAGATGTCTGTGCCGACCTCAATCCATTGGCATGGGATCTTATTGCCGCCGGGAATGGATGGGGTTCCCAACATCAGTTTTCCGGCCATTGCTCCGGGAACGACATTTACCTATGAGTTTGATATCCGTCAAAAGGGTACCTACTGGTATCACTCACACAGTGCATTGCAGGAGCAGCGGGGCGTCTATGGTGCGATTGTGATCCATCCACGCCAACAGCAGCACCGGTATGAATCCGTGGTGCTGTTCTCCGACTGGACTCATGAAGACCCACATGCCGTTCTACGAACCCTGAAGCGTGGCAGTGAATGGTATGCCGTTGCCAAGGGCAAGGGACAGAGCTTATTTGGTGCCGCTCGCGTTGGTCGCCTGGGCGATTTTTTCACGCGCGAACTGCAGCGCATGCCGCCGATGGATATTGCCGATGTCGCCTATGATCGCTTTTTGGCCAATGGTCAACCGGCGACTCTGATTCCTGAAGCGGCAGGGCATCGGTATCGTTTGCGGTTGGTGAACGGTTCGGCGACATCGTTTTTTTATGTGGAATCCGCAACCGGAACCATGACGATTGTTGCTGCGGATGGCCAGGATGTCCAGCCGGTTTCCGTGGCCCGTCTGTTGATCGGTGTGGCTGAGACATACGATGTGCTGGTCGATGTGCCGCAGTTGGGGGCTTATGAGTTGCGGGCGACGGCACATGACGGCTCAGCCTATGCCTCAGTTTGGCTTGGGCGAGGTGAACATCATGCGGCTGCCGCGGTGGCTGACCCGGATGTCTACCGTGCCATGGGCGGGTTGTCTTTTGCCAAGATTTTTGCCTGGACCCCATCCGGAAGCATGGGCATGCCGGACCGTGCTGTTTTGCGTGGTGCGTTTGATGCGCCCGGGATGGCCGGAATGGCCGGGATGGGCGAAATGGACACTATGCCGGCTATGGGGATGTCACAGAATAGGACTGGCATGGACGCAGACGCCACGATGTCAGCGAACGAAATGAAAAAAGGTCCTATGGAGATGCCGGCCATGGCCATGCTGTCAGCCACGAAGGACCATGCTCAACCCGCATCGGCAGCAGGGCGGATTGGCAACCGTTTTGCTGGCAATTATTACCCCATGGCAGCTGATGTTTCATCGGCTGCGACTCTGGCTGTGGACGGCATATCGGCGCAACGCCCGGCGCCGCCCTATAAAAAACTTCAGGCCCCGCAATCGACCGCGTTTGCCATCGATCGTCCTCATCGCGATATTCGCCTGACTCTGGATGGTGATATGCAACGCTACGTGTGGTTGCTCAATAACCGGCCGTTGTCCGCCGGTGATGATATCCGTATCCGTCAGGGTGAAGTGGTGCGTTTCATGATGGTCAATCGCACCATGATGTACCATCCCATGCACCTGCACGGCCATTTTTTTCGCGTCATCAATGGCCAAGGGGACCGCTCACCGCTCAAGCATACGGTGATTGTCGAACCGATGAGTACGACGGTGATCGAATTTGATGCCAATGAGGTTGGCGACTGGTTTTTCCATTGTCACCTGCTCTACCACATGGAGAGCGGCATGGCGCGCATGGTCCATTATGAAAACTTTGCGTTGCCGGAAAACCTTCAGGGGCTGCGACAACGTCTTTATCATGACCCATGGTATGCTTGGGCCGATGTCGATGTTCTCAGCCAGATGACTGAAGGGAACCTGACGCTGACCAATACCTTCAATACCCTGACGGCAGATTGGGAAGTGGGTTGGGGCAAGGTGGGAGAGACGGAATGGGAGGGGGAGGTGCTTTATCGGCGTTACATCAATCGCTTCTTGTCGCTACTGGCTGGAGCCAATCTTTCCGGCTATAATGATACTCTGGATAAGACGCGCGGTGTTGCCGGAGCCGAATATCTGCTGCCGATGAATTTGACAACCCGGCTGTGGCTGGACAGTGATGGTGGTGGCCGGGTGCTGTTCGACAAAGAGCTGGAATTAACGCCACGCCTTTCGGCGTTCGGTGAAGCGGAATATGACAGCCGCGAGAAATGGAGCGGTCAAACAGGATTGAGCTATCTTGTGACCAAAGCACTGTCCGCGAAGGTGCAATGGCATTCGGACCACGGTTGGGGCGGTGGTGTGCAGATGCGGTTTTAACGGGGGCCTCTTCGTCGGGTTGGAGAATTCATGAAACGATGGTTGGTGTGGATCATTGCAGGATGGTGTGTTCTGGTTGTGTCCGTTGCTACGTCTACCGCAGCCGCGGCAACGGCGGTGGACTCCTTAATGACACCTTTGACCGATGAGGAAAAAGCCTGGCTGGCCGAACATCCGACAATCCTTCTCGCACCGGATCCCGATTTTGCTCCGGTGGAATTTTTTGACCGTCAGGGTGTTTATCGTGGTATCGCAGCTGATTTTATAGCGGTGCTTGAGCGGCGATTGGGGATTCATTTCCAGCGGGTGCAGAAGGACAACTGGCCGCAGATTCTTGACGGTATTCGCAACCAGCAATTGGATATGCTCGGTGCTGTGGTACAGACGCCGCAGCGCAACGAATATCTGCACTTTACCGAGCCCTTTCTGCAGTTTCCTGGGGTCATTGTCGCCCATAAATCCGTGACACAAACCTATACTCTGGCTGATCTGCGCGGCAAAACCGTTGCACTGGTCGAGGGCTATACTGGACATGAACTGCTGTCGCGCGATTATCCCGAGATTATGCTTGATGTGGTGCCGGATACGGCCACCGGCTTGCGAAAAGTCGCTTTTGGGCGAGTTGATGTGTTTGTCGGCAATCTCGGAACGGCAGCCTATGCCTTGGAGAGAGAGGGCATTACCAACCTGCATGTGGTCGGCGAAACCGGAGAAATTTACCGGTGGGCTTTTGCTGTGCGTAAAGACTGGCCGCAATTGCGCTCCATCCTGCAAAAAGCTCTTGATACGATTGATGCGCAGCAGCGCCAGTCCTTGATCCGCTCCTGGGTTCAGCCACTGCCCCAGCAGCACCCGATCAGCCGCCGGATGTGGTTGATTCTGGCCGCTCTGGTGATCGGCGCACTGGTTGTTATGGTCTGGGTGTTTGCCTGGAACCGCCTGCTCAAACGCCAGGTCCAGCAGCGCACCGCCCAATTGCAACGTGCTCTGTTTGAAGCCGAGATCAGCCGCGACAATGTGGATGCCATTCTCAAGTCCGTGGCTGACGGCCTGATCGTCGCCAATCGGGATAATCGGGTCATTTTGATGAATCGCGCCGCGGAACAGTTATTGGGAACCAGCCTTGATCAATCCTATCTGCAGGCCATCGATACGGTGCTGGCGTCTCCGGAATCGAGTCGCTATCTGTCGCGGGTTTTTGAGCAGGGGGATGATTGCGGCGCTGTGGAATGGGTGGTGGAAGGGGTTGGCGAACAACAGGGGCGTACCATTCAGGCGCGGACTGCTGTGGTGCAAGCTCAGCACGGCAACCGCAGCCGTACCATCACCATTGTTCGCGATGTCACCCGCGAGCGAGAGCTTGACCGGATGAAAAATGAATTTATCAGCACTGCAGCCCATGAGTTGCGTACACCGTTGACCGCAGTGATGGGCTACACCGAGTTGTTGCTCCATCCGGAAGAATTCAATGTGATTGAACCCAAAGAACAGAATCGGGTGTTGACAACCATTTATGAAAAAGCCTGTCGCCTCGAAGGGATTGTTGCTGATCTGCTTGATTTAAGCCGTGTTCACTCCGGGTGTTTAATTGCGTTGTCACGGGCCTCGTGTGATATTAACAGCCTGTTGTGCCGTGCCGTGGGGGGCTATCAATACCGTCAGGATTTTACCGTGGCCCTCGAACTCGACAGCGAGGAGGTTGTGCTGTGGGCGGATGAAAAAAAACTTGAGCAGGTGATGGATAATCTGCTCAGCAATGCCGTGAAGTTTTCATCGGAGTCGTGCCAGGTTTTTGTTCGTGGTCACCGTGACGATGATGTCTATGTCATCGAGGTTGAGGACCATGGCATCGGCATGACGCCGAAGCAGGTGGAACGGGTTTTTGATAAATTTTATCGGGTGGATTCCTCAGATACCGCGCCTGGTGGCTTGGGGCTGGGGATGTCGATCGTCAAGAATATTGTCGAGGCCCACAGCGGGACGATTGAGGTTCAGAGTGTGCCGGGGCAGGGAACGTGTATCACGGTGCGTCTGCCTATTGAGCCAATTGGCGCGATAGGGTGTTCGTAGAGTGTGACGAAATAAAGGCCGCATAAAACAACGGGCAGCTTCGTGAAAAGCTGCCCGTTGTTGTGTTTATTTCTTTTTTTCGGACTTTTTCCGCTCGTTAGCGTCGAGGATTTTCTTTCTCAGTCGGATCGATTCCGGCGTGACTTCCACCAACTCATCGTCGGCAATGTATTCCAGTGCCTGCTCCAGACTGAGAATATTCGGCGGTGTCAGACGAATGGCGTCGTCACTGCCTGATGCCCGGACATTGGTGAGCTTCTTACCTTTATTGGCATTGACCACCAGGTCGTTTTCCTTGGCGTGTTGGCCGATGATCATGCCCTCATACACCTTGGTTCCCGGGGCAACAAACAAAATACCGCGATCCTGCAGATTGAACAGAGAGTAGGCGACTGTTTCACCTGCATCCATGGCAATCAGGACACCGTTTTTGCGGCTGTCGATCTCCCCTTTGTAGGGAGCGTATTCGACAAAGCTGTGAGACATGGTGCCAGTGCCGCGGGTATCGGTCATAAATTCAGTACGGAAACCGATCAGACCGCGAGCCGGGATGTTGAATTCGAGGCGGTTGGTGCCGTCCATCTGCTTCATAGAGGCCAACTCAGCCTTGCGGCGACCGAGTTTTTCAATGACCGTTCCCTGAAATTCCTCGGGGACGTCAATGCACAGGTACTCGATAGGTTCGAGACGTTGGCCGTTCTCCTCTTTGAAGATAACTTCAGGTTTGGACACGGCCAGTTCAAAGCCTTCACGACGCATGTTTTCAATCAGAATTGACAGGTGCAGTTCACCACGACCGGAAACCTTGAAGGTATCGGTATTGTCGGTTTCTTCGACGCGCAGAGAGACGTTAGTGCGCAGCTCTTTCTGCAAACGCTCGAAGATATTGCGCGAGGTCACGTACTTGCCCTCGTTGCCGGCAAAGGGGGAGCTGTTGACGATAAAGTTCATCGACAGAGTCGGCTCATCGATGTTGACGTAAGGCAGGGGCTGCGGATCGTCGACACAGGCCAGAGATTCGCTGATGCTGATCTCTTCAAACCCGGCGATGGTGACAATGTCACCGGCGCTGGCTTGCTCGATGCTGACCTGTTGCAGACCCTGGTAGCCGATCAGCTTCGAAATTCGGCCCCGCTTGATGTTGCCGTCTTTGTCAATGCGAGCGACCGTATCGCCCTCCTTGATGCTGCCGTTGAAAATTTTACCGGTGGCAATGCGGCCGATATAATCATTGTAGTCGATGCTGGTGACCAGAAACTGGAACGGCGCATCCGGGTTGCCTTCCGGGGCGGGAACGTTTTGCTTGATGGTGTCAAACAACGGCTCCAGATCCATATTGTCATCACCCGGCTCAAAACGGGCATAACCGCTTTTGGCGCTGGCATAAACAATGGGGAACTCCAGTTGTTCTTCATTGGCGTCGAGTTCGCAGAACAGATCGAATACCATATCCACCACCTCTTCCGGGCGGGCACCAGGACGGTCGATCTTGTTGATAACGACGATCGGCTTGAGGCCGAGGTCGAGTGATTTTTTCAGAACAAAACGGGTTTGCGGCATGGGGCCGTCAAACGCATCGACCAGTAGCAGAACCGAGTCGACCATCTTTAACACCCGCTCTACTTCGCCGCCGAAGTCGGCGTGGCCCGGGGTGTCGACGACATTGATTTTGACGCCGTTATGTTCAATACACAGGTTTTTTGAAAGAATGGTGATGCCACGCTCTTTTTCAAGATCGTTGCTGTCCATGATCCTTTCGGTAATGACCTGATTGGAGCGAAAGACTCCCGATTGATGAAGCATGGCATCGACCAGGGTTGTTTTTCCGTGGTCGACGTGGGCAATAATAGCGATGTTTCTGATCTCGGCGCTCATGCGGTGTATCTCCTTAAACGGCGTAAATAGGCAAAACCGCGCCACAATACACCAAGCATAGCTGCAATACCATTAAAAAATGGTTTCAACCGTGTAAGATTGGCGGTTGCAGGGGCCCGATCAGCACATTAAACTACCCGTTCACCGATAAAACTCAATACCTTGTGAGGACCCTATGGTTAAACGTTTCGTTGTGTGGATGTTCGTCATGTTTACTGTAACAGCGTGTCTTCCCCAAACCCTGCCACATCCCTGGCAGAAAAAAAACGTCACAACAGTGGTGCAGGTCAAACGTGCCGGGGCGGATGCGGCACGCTATCTGGTTCAGAAGCATGGTGGCCGGTTAAACGATGAAACGATTCAAAATTATCTCGACAGTTTGGTTCGTCGTCTGGCGACCTATGAGGGCTACCGGAACCAGGACTGGCAGGTGCTGGTGGTCAATGATCCAGCCTGTGACCTGCTGGCGGTTCCGGGGCAGACCGTGTTGGTCTACCGTGGTTTTCTTGCTGCGGTAGACTCAGAGCAAGAACTGGCCGCTGCGCTGGGGCATGCAATGGCACATCTTGCTCTCGACCATCTGGCGCGTAGCGCCACTGAAGAGGCTTTTGAGCAGCCGATCACAACCACGGCTGGTAACGACAGCACGGTGATTCGTGGTCAGCAACTGGCGGATTATATGTTACAGCACCATTATTCATTCGAAGAGGAGACACAGGCGCAGGCTCTCTGGCAGCAGCAGGTTGGCCCAATGGGACAGGCTGCTGTTTTAAGTGCCGCACTTTGCCGTGACGGCTGGATAGAGCGCCACCCCAATGGCAGTGCTACCGTGTTGCCGGTTTTGCCTCCCCCGCCAGAGCCATTGTCTGCTGTTTCCTTTGATGACATGCACAATGTGCTCATGGCGCTGGTGCCGGGTTATGTCGTCTTTGAGCAGGGGGTGGAACAGGAACGTCTGGATCATTTTCCCCAGGCCATAGGCCTGTATCTGCAGGCAGCGACCCAGTCTCCGGATCAGAGTCAGATTCTCACTGGATTGGGGTTGGCCTATCTTAAAGTTGGTGAGCTGAACAGCGCCAAACATCATTTGCAGCGCGCTGTGCGCCTGGATGGGGGCTATTACCGCAGTCGTCTGGGGTTGGGGTATGTTGCACTGCAACTTGAGCAGTTTGGGCTGGCTGAAAAAGAGTTGCGTGCAAGCCAGGCGCTTTTGCCGACCGTGCAGGGCAGTTATCTGTTGGCGGAACTGTATCAACGCCAGGGCGATTGGCAACAAGCTGAACCGCTGTTTCAACAAGTTGTCGATGGCGATCCCCATGGCCGATTGGGCAAGGCCGCACGTCGGGCCTTGCAGCAGCGTCAATAAGGCGATTAGCGCATCGCTAATATGGAGAGAACATGAATTGGGATATCTGGTTAAACGAGCATGAAACCGTGCAATGGCAGGGCCGTCCGGCACCGCGTTGCTTTACTTTTCGCCATTGGCAAAAATCCCTGTTTGGCTTTGTCGTTCTTATTGTGGCGCTGTGGTGGCAATGGGCCGGTGTCGGCTTGATGGAGGAACAGCAGCAGTGGGCCTGGTCTGTGGTTCCGTTACCGTTTGTCCTGATTGGGCTGTGGTTGTCCTTTGGCCGCCTGGTGGCGGCCCGACGTGAATGGGAACAGGTGTTTTATGCTCTTACGGACCAACGGTTGCTGGTGCAATGTGGCGTGGGGCGTGCCCGACTGATTGCCCTGCCCAGCGAACAGTTGAGCTATGCACGGCTGACGATGCTGGGGGCTCAACTTGGTCACCTCTATGTTGAAGCGGCAGAGCGATGTTTGACCCTGTCCTGTCTTGAACATCCCGACACGCTGTACCGTCTGGTTGAAACTCAGATTGCTGCCAATCAGCAGGCGAGCGAACAAACCAGTGCGCTGGCAGACGAAAAATAGACAGGGTGGCCCTTTTAGTGTTGACTTTTATTGGCGCATCTGGTTGTATCGGACAATTTTTCGTACCACCACCCCTCATTGCAGGTTCAAACGCTAAACGATGTCAAAATCATTCTACTTAGAAACCTTTGGCTGTCAGATGAACGTTGTCGATTCCGAGTGGATTGTCAACCTGCTTGGTCAGATCGATTACCACCCGGTGGAAACCCCACAACAAGCGGATCTGATCCTCCTCAACACCTGCTCAGTTCGTGACAAGGCGGAGCGCAAGGTGTATGGCCATCTGAGCCATTTCAAGCCGCTTAAAGATCAACGTCCTGATCTGATTCTTGCTGTGGGAGGGTGTGTCGCCCAGCAGGAGGGGCAGCAGCTTCTTAAAAAAGTTCCTTACCTCGATATTGTGTTCGGAACGCATAATGTACATAAGCTTCCGGAACTGATTTTTGCAGTGGAACAGGGACGGGGGCGCCAATGTGAAACGACGCACTATGAAGGAGCGAAGCGCCTCGATCAATTTCCCCAACGCGCAGATGAAAACGCGATCTGCCGGTTTGTGACGGTCATGCAGGGCTGTGATAACTTCTGCTCCTACTGTGTCGTGCCCTATGTGCGCGGTCGTGAGGTAAGTCGGGCCAGTGGTGACATCCTTGACGAAGTTCGCAGTCTGGTCGATCAGGGGGTGCGTGAGGTGACTCTGCTGGGTCAGAATGTCAACTCCTACGGTCAGAAGGGCAGCGGAGACATGAGTTTTCCGGAGCTGCTCCAGCGGGTGCATGATATTGATGGCCTGCAGCGACTCCGTTTTACCTCGTCTCATCCCAAAGATCTCAGTGATGACCTCATCGCCTGTTTTACGTCGTTGGATAAGTTGTGCAAACACATGCATCTGGCGCTGCAGAGTGGCTCCAACCGTGTTCTTGAGTTGATGAATCGCGGCTACAGTCGTGAACAGTACCTGGAGCGGGTGACACGTCTCAAGCAGGCATGTCCCGAAATCCGTATGACCACGGATCTGATTGTCGGTTTTCCCGGTGAGCAGCAAGCGGATTTTGAACAGACCCTCGATATGCTTGAGCAGGTACGCTTCGCCGATGCTTTCTCGTTTCTCTATTCACGTCGTCCTCAAACCAAAGCGCTGGAGATGGAGGACCCGGTTCCAGCCGATGAGAAACAGCGCTGGTTTGAGCGGATGCTCAAGCTCCAGGAGACGATCAGCGCAGAGATCTGGCAGCAGGATTGCGGGACGGTTCAACCGGTCCTGGTCGAAGGTGTCAGTCGCCATGGACAGGGCCAAGTGTTCGGTCGCAACCAGTGGAACCGTATCGTCAATTTTGACGGGCCGGAATCCCTGATCGGTCAGCAGGTGGCCGTACGCATTGAAGATAGTTTGCGTAATTCACATCGTGGAGTTTTGGCAGAGTCTCTATCATTTTAAAACAGGGGATCACAATATGGAACAGCACCATTACGATTTACTCAAGGAAATGTCGCAAACTCCAAGTCCTTCGGGGTTTGAGCAACCGATCCAGAGAGTTGTACGGCGCGTGCAGACCGGTTTGGCCGATGAGGTGCGCACCGATGTGATGGGCAACGTGATCTCCCGCCTCGATGGTCAAGGCAACAGCCGTCCCAAAGTGATGCTGGCCGGTCATTGTGACGAGATCGGTTTCATGATCAAGTACATTGACGAGGAAGGTTTCATCTATTTTGCCCCCATTGGTGGCGTGGATGCCCATCTGGTGCCGGGGCAGCGGGTGCATGTCCATAGCGCCAATGGCCCGATTCTCGGTGTGGTTGGGAAAAAACCGATCCACCTCATGGAACCAAAAGACCGCGAGACCGTGGTTAAATTTAAAGATCAATTTATCGATATCGGTTGCGCTAGCCGCGACGAGGCTCTGGAGCTGGTCGCCATGGGTGACCCGATGACCTTTGTTCCCAGCATGGAACGGCTGCAGGGGGAACTGGTCACGTCGCGAGCCTTTGATGATAAGATGGGCGCCTTTATCGTCACCCGGGTGTTACAGGAAGTGAAACAGCGCGGTCCGGCGCCGGCAGATCTTTACAGTGTGACGACGGTTCAGGAGGAGATCGGCCTACGTGGAGCTTCCGCCAGTGTCTACGGAGTCAATCCTGATGTTGGGATTGCCGTAGATGTCGGTTTTTCCAGTGACTTTCCTGGGCTCAATAAAACCGAGCTCGGTGATCTACGTGTTGGCCAGGGCCCAATCATCGCCCGTGGTGCCAATATCAACCCGGTGTTGTTTGATTTGCTAGTTGCCACGGCTCAAGAGGAGAGTATCCCTTATCAGGTGGTGGGTATGCCGCGTGCCACGGGTACTGACGCGAATGTAATGCAACTGAGTCGTGGTGGTGTTGCCGCCGCCCTGGTCAGTGTGCCGCTACGCTATATGCACTCTCCGGTGGAGGTGCTGTCTCTGGCTGATCTGGAAGCCACCATCGCCTTGCTTGCCGCTGTGATCTACAAAATTGATAACGCCGGCATGTTTATTCCGCAATAAAAAGTGTTACAGCGGCTGTTTTCAGCCGCGTTAAATTTATATAAACACGGGCTGGCAGCGCTTGACGCTGACCCGGAACAGCTATAAAATTTCGTCTTTAAACCGACCCTCTTTACGCTAAAAAGGAGACCGCGATGCTCGACCCTGAATTACGGGAAGGACTCACCTTTGATGATGTTCTTCTGGTCCCTGCTCATTCCCAGGTATTGCCGAAAGAAGTGGATCTGTCCACTCAGTTGACCGCGTCCATTTCGTTGAACATTCCGCTGATGTCCGCGGCGATGGATACTGTCACGGAAGCGCGTTCCGCCATCTGCATGGCGCGCGAAGGGGGGATCGGCGTTATCCACAAGAATATGTCGCCCCAGGAGCAAGCTCTTGAGGTCGATCAGGTTAAAAAATCGGAAAGCGGCATGATCGTCGACCCGATTACCATGGAGCCGAAGCAGAAGATCTATGAAGCGCTGCAACTGATGGAGCAATATCGTATCTCCGGGGTGCCGATTACGGAAAACGGTCGTTTGGTCGGTATTCTCACCAATCGCGATCTGCGCTTTGAAACCCAGCTTGATCAGCCGATCGAAAATGTCATGACCAAGGACAAGCTGGTCACTGTCCCGCCGGGTACCACTCTCGAAGAGGCCAAATTTCATCTCCACAAGCATCGCATTGAAAAACTGCTGGTGGTTGATGACGATTACGCCCTCAAAGGGTTGATCACCATTAAGGATATCGAAAAAGTCCGCAAGTATCCGATGGCGTGTAAAGACGAATTCGGTCGCCTGCGGGCCGCAGCCGCTGTCGGCGTTGGTGGTGACTGCTACGAGCGTTTGGAACAGCTGGTGCGCGCCGGGGTCGACGCCGTAGTTGTTGATACCGCTCACGGCCATTCGCAGGGTGTTATCGAGTCGGTGGTCGAGATCAAGCGCACCTATCCTGATCTGCAGATGATTGCCGGTAACATTGCCACCGCCGAAGCGGCCGAAGCCCTGATCAAGGCCGGTGTCGATGCGGTCAAGGTTGGTATCGGTCCCGGTTCTATCTGCACCACCCGTGTTGTCGCCGGGGTGGGTGTGCCTCAGATTACGGCCATTGCCGATGTTTCCCGTATCACCCAAAAGGCCGGAATTCCACTGATTGCCGATGGCGGCATTAAGTATTCCGGTGAATTGCCCAAGGCGATTACCGCCGGTGCCGATGTGATCATGATCGGTTCCCTGTTTGCCGGAACCGAGGAATCCCCTGGTGAAACCATCCTCTATCAGGGGCGTACTTACAAGTCCTATCGTGGTATGGGCAGTCTTGGAGCGATGAAAAAAGGCAGTAAGGACCGCTACTTCCAGGGCGATGTCGAAAGTGACGTCAAGCTGGTTCCCGAGGGTATCGAAGGCCGCGTTCCGTTCCGTGGCACCCTGTCTGCCAATGTCCATCAATTGCTTGGTGGTCTGCGTGCCGGCATGGGTTATACCGGCTGCCGCAACTTGAAAGAGTTGCAGCAGAATGCTCACTTTATTCGCATTACCAATGCCGGACTGCGCGAATCCCATGTTCATGATGTCAATATCACCCACGAAGCCCCTAACTATCGGATTGAACGCCCCAGCTAACGGCGGCATCCATACGATATGCCGGAAGCCCGTAGCTCTTACGGGCTTCCGTGTTTTTACGATCTGATCGACCGGCACCTCCGGTCGTTGCACGCGATTTACTCTCGCTGGAGAACTCACTGATGGCCGACCTGCATAGCGAAAAAATTCTTATTCTCGATTTTGGTTCCCAATACACTCAACTCATCGCTCGCCGTGTGCGCGAAGCTCATGTCTATTGTGAACTCCATCCCTATGATATGGATCTCGAAGCGATACGTGCTTTTCAACCCAACGGCATCATTCTGTCCGGTGGGCCGAAATCCGTGTACGACGAAGGTGCACCGGCTGTGGAAGAGGCGCTGTTTGAACTCGGGGTTCCGGTGTTGGGCATCTGCTACGGCATGCAATTGCTTAACCGTCACTTTGGTGGTCATGTCGTGCCAGCCGGTAAACGTGAATACGGCCATGCCGATCTGCTCAGTCAGGGGCAGCCCGGCCCGTTGTTTGACGGTTTTTTTGTTGACGGCAAAAGTCCGGTATGGATGAGTCATGGTGACCATGTTGAGCAGGTCGCTGACGGTTTTGATATTATTGCGGCGACGGATAACGCGCCGGTGTGTGGTATCCAGAATGTTGAGCGCAACCTCTATGGGGTGCAGTTTCACCCTGAAGTCAATCATACGCCGCGTGGCGAGGTGCTGATCGACACCTTTGTTCGTAAAATCTGCGGTTGCAGTGGTCAATGGACGCCGGGGCAGATTATTGAAGATGCCGTGGCCCGCATTCGTGAACAGGTGGGCACCGACAAGGTGATTCTTGGTCTGTCCGGTGGTGTCGACTCCTCGGTGGCGGCAGCCCTGATTCATCGCGCCATTGGCGATCAGCTCACCTGCGTGTTTGTCGATAACGGCCTGCTGCGCCTCAATGAGGGCGATCAGGTGATGAGTACCTTTGCTCAAAATCTCGGCGTCAAAGTGATCCGCGTTGATGCTGAGGATCGTTTTCTTACCGCCCTGGCCGGTGAGACCGACCCGGAGAAAAAGCGCAAGATTATCGGTGGTCTGTTTGTCGATATTTTCGAAGAGGAATCCAACAAGCTCACCGATGCCAAGTGGCTGGCGCAGGGGACGATCTATCCCGACGTCATCGAATCCGCCGGTGCTAAGACCGGCAAGGCCCACAATATCAAGAGCCATCACAATGTTGGCGGTCTGCCCGATTACATGAAGCTGCAACTGCTTGAGCCATTGCGTGAGCTGTTTAAGGACGAAGTGCGTACCGTTGGCGAAGAACTGGGTCTGCCGCATCAGATGGTGTGGCGCCATCCGTTCCCCGGTCCCGGCCTTGGTGTGCGGATTCTCGGTGAAATCAAAAAGGAGTATGCCGATATCCTGCGCCAGGCGGATGCCATCTATATTGAAGAGCTGTACCGCAGCGGCCATTACGAAAAGATCAGCCAGGCCTTTGCTGTGTTCCTGCCGGTCAAAAGTGTTGGCGTCATGGGCGATGGCCGCACTTACGAATATGTCGTCGCGTTGCGGGCCGTTGAAACCAAGGACTTTATGACGGCCGGTTGGTATCCGATGCCCTATGCCGATCTGGCGCGCATCAGCAGCCGGATCATCAATGAGGTCAAGGGGATCAATCGGGTAACTTACGATATCTCCAGCAAGCCGCCGGCAACGATTGAGTGGGAATAGGCAGACCTGTCATGTGATATTAAAAAAGGGAGGCCGTACGGCTTCCCTTTTTTTGTTTGCTTGAGGATGGTGGCACCGCTTATTGTACGCAAAGCTGATCGCCCATTTTAGACAGGGAGGCTTTGCCGATCCCTTTAATATTACAGAGCTGGTCTACCGAGGAATAGGTGCCGTGGCTGGTGCGGTAGGCGACAATCTTCTCGGCTGTTTTCTGGCCAATGCCGTTGACGCTTTGTAACTGTTCAACCGTGGCTGTGTTAATGTTGACGGCGGTGCCGGCCAGGGCTGGAGCGACCAACATCAGACACAGGGCGATGGCCAACAAGGTGGTTTTGAACGTGTGAAGCATAAAGACTCTCCTTTTCTTTCAGTAGATTAGAGGAATATTAGACAGTGGCAATATAGCAGGCCACAAAAGATAAGTGAATTTTTTTATTATTTTTTTTAAATTTTAGGATTTAAATGTTGCAGAAAAAATATCCCGCTGTGTTTCTGGACCGTGACGGCACGATCAATGTTGAACGGGACTACTTGTACCGGACTGAAGACTTTTGTTTTATTGACGGGGCCGATAAGGCGATTCGTCAACTGAATGATGCCGGCTTTGTGGTTGTTGTTGTGACCAACCAGTCCGGAGTTGCCCGCGGTTATTACGGCGAAAAAGACGTTGAGAGGCTCCATGAGTACCTTTCGCAGCAATTGGCTGAGATTGGTGCTCATGTCGATGGTTATTACTATTGTCCCCACCATCCGCAGTCAGGCCAGTCCCCCTATGTTCAGGAGTGCGATTGTCGTAAAGGAAAGCCGGGTATGTTGTTGCAGGCTGCTCGTGAGCTTGATATTGATCTGTCGCGGTCGTGGATGGTGGGGGATAAAAAGGCCGATGTTGATGCTGGCCTGGCTGCCGGGTGTCGACCGGTTCTGGTGCGTACCGGTCATGGTGAAAGCGAGTGTCATAAGATTGAGGCCGATCAGGTGCCGGTGTGTGATGATTTGAGCGCCGCCGTGGCGTTGATCTTGTCTAACCTTTTGAATAAGTGATGTTTTTATTGATACACTGCCCCGTCTGAGCCGGGATGGAAACTCAATTTTAATCGAAAATTCTGATCGGTTTTGTCGATGTGCGTGGTATGATCAGAACACAATTTTTTTGCGGGCACCAAATGCTCTGTTGGTGCCGTTGACTCGTCTTGTTCGCCCTTTTAGCTCTAAAGGTTTTTCTGTGTCTCGCACTCTTGTTCTTGCTTCCACCAGTCCCTACCGTCAGCAACTGCTGCGTCAGTTGAACCTTTCCTTTACTGCTGTTGCCCCGCAGGGAGAAGAGGTGATTGATCAACAGGTGGCTCCCGAGCTGCTGGTCAAACATCTGGCCCTGCAAAAAGCCAACAGCATCCGAGAGCGCTTTGATGATGCATTGATTATCGGCTCCGATCAGGTGTTTGTTGATCCGCGAGGGCGGATTCTCGGAAAGCCCGGTGATGCTGCGGGTGCCTGTCGCCAACTGAAAATGATGGCCGGGCAGACCCATGCGTTTTACACCGGGCTGGCGCTGGTTGATTGCCGTACCTCTCAGACGCTGGTCGATTATGTCACCTTTTCCGTAACCCTGCGCCCGCTGACAACCGAACAGATCGCCTACTATGTTGAGCAGGAGAAACCGTGGGATTGTGCCGGTTCGTTCAAGGTTGAAGGGCTCGGGATCGCACTGATGGAGCGGATGGCCGGCGATGACTACTCGAGCCTGATTGGTTTGCCGCTGATCCGTTTGACCACCATGCTGGCTGAGTGTGGTGTCGATGTGCTGGCGCCGCAGCCCAACGTGTGTCGTTGACAAATTTTCACGCTGTCTTTAGCCGGACAACGATTTTCTCAATTCGGATGATTAGCTTATGGAACACGCCAATTTCGTTCATCTCCACCTGCACAGCCAATACAGCCTGCTCGATGGTGCGATTAAAATTCCCAACCTGATTGAGCGGGTCAAAGAATACAAGATGCCGGCCGTGGCGATCACTGACCACGGCAATATGTTCGGAGCCATGGAGTTTTACACCAAAGCCACGGCTGCGGGTGTCAAGCCAATCATCGGTTGTGAGGTGTATGTTGCTCCAGGGCGTCGCACGGAAAAGAGCAATGCCCGCGGTTCATCGGAGGCGTCCTACCACCTGGTGTTGTTGTGCCAGAACAAGATCGGCTACCGCAATCTGTGCTATCTGGTTTCCACCGCTTATCGTGAGGGCTTTTACTATAAGCCGCGTATCGACTGGGACCTGCTTACCGAGTACAACGAGGGGCTGATCGCCATGAGCGCCTGCTTGGGTGGCGAGATCCCCACGTTGATCAACCTCGGGCGACCCGACGATGCCCTGGCTCGTGCCGAACAGATGGCTCAGGTGTTTGATGATGACCGTTTTTATCTGGAACTGCAGGAAAACGGTATTCCTGAGCAGGCGACGGCCAATACCGGTCTGATCGATATCAGCGGCAAGCTGGGACTGCCGTTGGTGGCCACCAATGATTGCCATTACCTGAGGCGTGAAGATGCTTATGCCCATGAGGTGTTGCTGTGCATTCAGACCGGCAAGACCATGGATGATGAGAAGCGCATGCGTTTCGCCAACGATGGCTTTTATGTGCGCACGCCGGACGAAATGCGCGAGCTGTTCAGCCATGTTCCGCAAGCCCTTGACAACACGGTGGAGATTGCTCAGCGCTGTAACCTCGACTTTGATTTCGATACCTATCATTTTCCCCAGTACGAAAAACCGGCAGACAAGACCCTTGATGAGGTGTTGGAGGAGATGGCCCGTGACGGTCTTGAAGATCGTCTGAAAATGATCCGCTCATTGAATCCCGATTTGAGTGCTGAAGAGGAGCAGGTGTATCAGGATCGTCTCGAGCGGGAGCTGAAGACCATCCGCGATATGGGGTTTCCCGGCTATTTTATTATCGTTGCCGATTTTATCAACTGGGCCAAGGACCACGATATCCCGGTGGGGCCGGGCCGTGGTAGTGCGGCAGGCAGCCTGGTGGCCTTTGCCATCCGTATCACCGACATTGATCCGATCCCCTACGATCTGCTGTTTGAACGTTTCCTCAACCCGGAGCGGATCTCCATGCCGGATATCGACGTCGACTTCTGCATCTATGGCCGTGAAAAAGTCATCCAGTACGTGCAGGAGGAGTACGGCGCGCCGAATGTCGCCCAGATCATCACCTTCGGTACCCTGGGGGCCAAAGGAGTGATCAAGGATGTCGGCCGAGCGCTCAATATGCCGTATGGCGAGGTGGATAAATTATCCAAGCTGGTGCCGGCAGTGCTGAATATCACCCTCAAGGATGCCCTGCAGCAGGAACCGCGTATTCAGGAAATGGCCAAATCCGATGTGCGTGTTAAAGAGCTGCTCAATGTCGCTTTGTCGCTGGAAGGCTTGACCCGCCATGCCTCGACCCATGCCGCCGGTGTGGTGGTCACCCCCAATCCGTTGACCGATTACCTGCCACTGTACACCGATCAGAAATCGGGCGGTCAGGTGACCCAGTTCCCCATGAGCTATGTCGAAAAGATCGGTCTGGTTAAGTTCGACTTCCTCGGTCTGAAAACGTTGACCGTCATCGACAATGCCTTGCGCCTGATCCATTCGGCAAAAAATCCCGACTTTGATCTCAACGTGATTGGCGATGATGATGAAGCCACCTATGAACTGCTCAGTCATGGTGATACCACCGGCGTGTTCCAGCTCGAATCCTCGGGTATGAAAGAGCTACTGGTCAAACTCAAGCCCAACTGCTTTGAAGATATTATCGCCGCCTGTGCTCTGTATCGTCCCGGTCCGCTTGGTTCGGGCATGGTCGATGACTTTATTCTGCGTAAGCATGGGCAGAAGGATATTGTTTACGACTTTCCGCAACTGGAGCCGATCCTCAAGGATACCTATGGGGTTATCGTCTATCAGGAGCAGGTTATGCTCATCGCCCAAACCCTGGCCAACTACTCTCTCGGTGGTGCGGACCTGTTGCGCCGCGCCATGGGTAAGAAGAAACCCGAGGAGATGGAAAAGCAAAAAGTGCTGTTCCTTAAAGGCGCCAAGGAGAACAATCTAGATCCCAAAAAAGCGGAGGCGGTTTTCGATCTGATGGCCATGTTTGCCGCCTATGGTTTCAATAAATCTCACTCGGCGGCTTACGCTCTGGTGGCCTACCATACCGCCTACCTCAAGGCCCATTATCCCGTCGAGTTTATGGCCGCATTGCTTACCGAGGATATGGAGAACACCGACAAGGTGATCAAAAACATTGCCGAGGTGCGTTCCATGGGCATCGAGGTCTTGCCTCCCGATATCAATGCCTCAATCCGCTCGTTTACCGTTCACGAAAACGCCATGCGTTTCGGTTTGGGGGCGGTCAAGGGGGTTGGTACCGCCGCGCTGGATTCCATTATCCATGTCCGCGAAGTCGATGGCCCCTATGATTCTCTCAATGATTTTTGTGAGCGGGTCGATCTGGGCAAGGTCAACAAAAAGGTGGTTGAATCGCTGATCAAGTGCGGCGCGTTCGATTCGCTGGGCGGCAAACGTGCGCAATATATGGACGCTCTGGAAAGTGCTATGGAGATTGGCCAACAGGTGCAGCGTGAAAAGCAACAAGGTCAAGAGTCTCTGTTCGGCATGGAGGAGATGGTGACCCGTAGTGGCAGCAGCTATGGTGAATTGCCCGATGTTGCCGAGTGGGATGACAAGCTGCGCCTCAACAATGAGAAAGAAGCCCTGGGGTTTTATATTACCGGCCATCCGCTATCGCGCTACGCCGAAGATATCAAACGCTTTGCCACCTGCGATCTTTCCGGGCTGGTCGAACGTAACGACAAGGAAGAGGTGCGGGTGTGCGGCATTGTCAGTGGCAAAAAGGAACTGGTGACCAAAAAAGGCGATCGCATGGCGTTTATCACCCTGGAGGATCTGACCGGTTCTCTGGAGGTGGTGGTGTTTCCGGAAGCCTTTCAGGCCGCAGCTGATTATTTGGGCGGTGATGATCCGTTGATGGTGTACGGCACGCTTGATGCTGGAGAGGACAGTTGTAAGGTCTTGGCCAACGAAATCCTGTTGCTCCACGATGTCAAAGAGAAGCAGACGTCAAAGATTCACCTACGCCTGACTACACCGGGATTGACCGACGATATGATGCAGACTCTTAAGCACACCATGATGCGCTATTCGGGCTCCTGCGCGGTGATTTTGCACATGGTGGTACCGAATCGCAGTGAAACACAAATTCGTGTGGCCAAAGAACTCAGTGTTGCCGCCAGCGATGACTTTGTCAGTGCTGTGGAAAAATTGTTCGGATACAATGTTGTCACCTTCGAATGATTAGGCTACCATGTACCGATTAAGCTGAATCGATTGGAGGAGGCCGGTTGCCGCCACGGAGGCACACACCGGTATCGATCATTTTTTGTTTTTGAGCATGCAGGACAGCGCGACAAGGGGGCTGTCATTTGCGAATAAACACGCCTGACGCGACAGCGTGGTTGGTTGGGCGGAGTATGGAGAGAGCCTCATGCAAGCATATCTGGATTTTGAGAAACCTTTGGTTGATCTCGAACAAAAAATCCTCGAACTTCGTGAATATTCGACGGAAAGTGTTGATTTTAGCAGTGAGTTGCAGAAGCTGGAGAAGAAAGCTGAAAAGCTTCGTGAAGATATCTTCTCTAAACTGACTCGCTGGCAGCGTACCCAGCTGGCCCGTCATCCGGGACGGCCCTTTACCCTCGATTTTATTCAAAACATTTTTACCGACTGGTTTGAATTGCACGGTGATCGCAATTTTGCCGATGACCCGGCACTGGTGTGCGGCTTTGCCCGTTTTGACGGCCAACCGTGCGCGGTGATTGGCCATCAGAAGGGGCGCGACACCAAAGAAAAGGTGATCCGCAACTTCGGCATGCCTAACCCCGAAGGTTATCGCAAGGCTCTGCGCATCATGCAAATGGCTGAGCAGTTCGGTCTTCCGATTTTTACCTTTGTCGATACTCCGGGTGCTTACCCCGGCATTGGTGCTGAAGAACGTGGTCAGGCCGAGGCCATTGCCCGCAATCTGCGCGAGATGGCGGCGCTGAAAGTTCCCGTTATTGTCACTGTGACCGGTGAAGGGGGCTCCGGTGGTGCGCTGGCCGTTGCCGTTGGTAACCGTGTACTGATGATGGAATACTCTGTGTATTCGGTTATCTCTCCAGAGGGCTGTGCTGCCATCCTGTGGAGTGACGGTACTAAGGGTCCTCAGGCTTCCGAAGCGCTCAAATTGACCGCCGCCGACATCAATGAGCTGGGCTGTATTATCGATGATGTGATCGAAGAGCCTCTGGGGGGCGCGCATACCAACACGACCCAGGCGACCGAAAACGTCAAACAATGCTTGAAGAAGCATCTTGATGAACTGCAGCAGCTTTCGCCGGAAGAACTGGTTGAGCAGCGTTACGAAAAATTCCGCGCCATGACCGTCATGCAGGAAGTGGCGGTGGAGGAATAATTCGTGGTGCGGCGCTGGTGTTTCCTTCCCTTTATCGCGTTTCTTATCGCGTTGGCAGGGTGTTCTTCGTCAACTCCGCAATCACCGGCGGTCTCTCCGACGACAGGCAAGCCATTGAGAGGCTGGCAGAAACCCTATGAGGTCTACGGGGTGTCCTATACCCCTCTGCTTGATCATCAAGGGTTCAGTGAAGAGGGGATTGCCAGCTGGTACGGCAAGAAATTCCACGGACGCAAAACCAGTAACGGCGAGATTTACGACATGTACGCCATGACGGCGGCTCATAAAACCTTGCCGTTGGGTGTGTTTGTTCAGGTGGATAATCTGAATAACGGCAAAACTGTCGTGGTGCGTGTCAATGATCGCGGCCCGTTTGTCGCCGGCCGGATTATCGATCTGTCCTACACCGCCGCCAGTCGCCTTGGCGTGGTTGGACCGGGCACCGCTCCGGTACGCATTACCGCGCTGGGCTATCAGCAGTGGGATAACAGCGGACAACCGCATTACACTTTACCGCAATCGGTACAAACCGGGCCGTTCACTGTTCAGGTCGGGGCGTTTACTCAGCAGCCGAATGCGACTCGGTTGGCGGAAAAACTCAAACGTCAATACGGTCATGCCGATGTGCAGCAGGCTTGGGTGGACGGACGGCTGTTTTATCGGGTGCGGGCTGGCAAGTACGATTCGCTGGAGGCCGCGCAGCAGGGGCGTGAGGAGCTGGCCAGGCAGGGAGTGGGCCGTGGTTTTGTTGTCGCGATCGACTGATTGTCGCAACATCTTGAGTTATAAAAAACAGCGCGTTTCGTGATGACGAAGCGCGCTGTTTTTTATTCGATGACGTCACGAATCCACTGTTTCTGGCGAGCGCTGAGCGTTTGACTGTGCAACAGGTTGCGCGCTTCAGTACGTGGCAGACGGGGGAGAAACTGAATAAACCACACGCGCGGTGTCTGACGGTTTTTGAGAATGGCGCGGCGTAAATTGGGTCGTTGGCTCCAGCGGGGATGACGCGCAATCTGCGAGATGGTTTCCGCCGTGGCGTTGGAACCGTTAAGGTGTTGATACAGCGCGACTTCTTGAAGTTTTGGGTTGTTGAGTCCGGCCTCGATCACTTGTGGATGGCCCTCTTTGAACAGGGCTTGCAAAACCGTTGCCGTGGCCCGACGCGCCAGACTGATTCGATTGCCGAGCGGGGCCATGGGCAAGCGCTGGATGATGGCCAGTTCGGCGGCCATGCGCAGATCCGCCGATTGCCCGGGCAGATAACACAGATTGAGTACTTCAAACAGATGGAGTCGCGACAGCAGTTTTTTGACCAGGGCGGGGGAGACGGCCGGATGAGCGAGGGTGGCCATGCATATCCGTGATTTTTCGGACAGCTTGTGACGGCCAACGGCATTGAGAAATGTGCTGGTCAGATCGTGACGCTTGAGCACCTGCAACAGATGCTCTTCGCTCAGGGCAACATTTTTCAGGGCTGCGTGCAGGACCTCGCTGGATGGGTCCTGGAGAATCTCTTTTAAACCATCGCTATCCGTGGTCAACGCCCGTTTAAGGCGGTGAACCATGTCGGCGTCTAAAGAAGTTGATTGCGTTGAGGGTGTGCTCATTCGTGGACTCCTTAGCAGGAGAGCGAAAAAAAACCGCTCCGGGTGTATTCACTCCCCTGCCAGGTTGGTCTTTATTTTTTTTCGAAAAAGCCGTACTCGCCAAGAAAATCGTTTTTAAAATCGATGTAACAGTTCTGTTCAATGGCTTCACGGGCCTGTTTCACCATGTTGAGGTAGAAATGGACGTTGTGAATAGCCATCAGGGTTGCCGAGAGAATTTCGTTGGCATTGAACAGGTGATGCAGATAAGCCCGGGTAAAGTTGCGACAGCAGTAGCAATCACAGGCCGGGTCCACCGGAAAAAAGTCACGCCGGTAGTTGCGGTTGGTCAAACGCAGTTTGCCACGTGAGGTGAAAGCCGTGGCACTTCGCGCATAGCGGGTCGGGATAACACAGTCAAACATATCCATGCCCCGCTCAATGCTTTCGAGGATATCTTCCGGCAGACCAACACCCATCAGGTAGCGCGGTTTGTTCGACGGCAGAAACGGTTCCGTGTAATCCACCACCTGTTTCAGCAGTTCAAGGCCTTCGCCGACGCTGACGCCACCAATGGCGTAGCCAGGGAAATCCATGGCCGTCAGTTGCTCCGCACATTCGCGACGCAGATCTTCATAGACGCTGCCCTGAACGATGCCGAACAATGCCTGGTCGCTGCGTCCGTGGGCTTCCAGGCAGCTATTGGCCCAGCGCAATGTCTTATGGATCGATTTTTTAGCGTAATCGTGGCTGGATGGATAAGGGATGCATTCGTCAAACGCCATGATGATGTCGGCACCGAGATCGTTTTCAATCTGCATCGCTTCTTTTGGTCCGAGGAAAATTTCTTCGCCGGTATGCTCATGACGAAAGAACACACCGCTTTCGGTGATTTTTTTCTTCGGCAACGAGAACACCTGGAAACCGCCGCTGTCAGTAAGAATTGGCTTGTCCCAGTTCATGAAACGGTGCAGTCCACCGGCTTTCTTGACCAGGCTTTCACCCGGTTTGAGATGCAGGTGGTAGGTGTTAGACAGGATGATTTGCGCGCCGGTCTCCTCGACTTGAGCCGGGGTCATGGCTTTGAGAGCACCATGTGTGCCGACGGGCATGAAAATCGGTGTTTCAATGGCTCCATGAGGGGTGTGCAAACGGCCACGACGTGCGCGACAGGAACGGTCATTATGGAGCAATTCAAAAGAGAACATACGGTGTTGAATCTTTCTTGATCAAAAGGGAATGGGCGTGTCCCGACAACCAGAGGTTGCCAAGTGGACTGTTTTTCAGCACAGTATCAAAAGCCATGCAATAAAGCAATTCAACGGGGCCAGGAGTCTATTGTACTCGCTGGTTCGGGGAGGGCATTATGATTCTGACGGGAACGTTGGAACGTGCTGAATTCGTCAAATTACGCTACCGGGTACGTCTGTTGGAACCCCTGGATGTGGACCTGGCCACACTGCTGCGTCTGCGGCGTAACCTTCGTGCTGCCGGAAGTTATGTCTTTTATCATGCTGATGGTCGCACCAACGCCGGTGTGCATCCGTTCAGTCAGCTGTTTTCTCCGCCGATTGCCGATGACCCCGTGGCCCGACAGCGCTACCAGCAAAGCGCTGCTGCATTTGTACTGCAACCGGACCCGGCCTGTTGCCGTCACTATCAACGGGATGAGCTGTTGACTTTTCCGGTGGTGTTGTGGGGTGGACGCCAGGAGCAGATTGTCCAGCTGGCCCAAGTGTTTCAGGCGTTGGGCAAAAATGGATTGCGTCATGATGCCGGTCGCTTTGAATTGCTGGAGATTGCCGGTCAGGACTCTTCGGGACGTTATGCCAATCTGTGGCGTGCTGGGGAGGATCTGGCTCAGGTACAAAGCCCGCTACGCGATGCTGACTGGTGGTTGTCGACCCTGCCGGTTGCGGTGAATGAGCTGACGTTGAAGTTTATTACGCCGGCGCGTTTGATGCAGCGCAATCGACCGCTGTTTCGAGCCGATTTTTCCGATCTGTTTCCATTTATTCTGCGTCGGGTGAGCTCCATGCTTTATGCCCATTGCCATTTGGAATTGGTGGATGACCCGGCTCGCATGATTGAACTTGCTCAGCAGGTTGTTGTGCTGGAAAATCACCTCGAATGGCAAGATTGGCGACAGCTGGGACCCGACCCGCAGATGCAGCAGCCTTTAGGCGGACTGATGGGCACGTTGCGGTTGCAGGGAACGACTCTGGTTGACCTGTTGCCGGTTCTGGAATTGGGCACCTTGATGAATCTAGGCAAGAATGCTGCATATGGGGCTGGCTGCTATCAATTGCAGATGTGCGGGGGGGGGGCGTTTGAAAAATCCCATTAATTTTGTATACTTCATATACCGGTTATCACTCTCGACTGAGGATTGCGGAGGTGGTTATGAAAGATGTGTGGGATGAGCGAGAAAAAGCTTTTGAAAATCAATATTTTCGTGATGTAGAGCGCAAGCAGATCGAAGCGATGAAAGAAAAAATGCACGAAGGGCAGATACGTGAATTGTGTAAAAATCGATGCCCCAAATGTGGTGAAGAGATTCAGGCTAGCACCTTTCGCGGTGTGCCTCTGGATCAGTGCCCCTCTTGCGGCGGTATTTGGCTGGGCCCCAACGATTTGAAAATATTGGCTGAAAAGGATCATCGTACCTGGTTTGACAACTGGTTCCACGCTGGAGAAAACCAGGGTTGATTTTATGATAAAAAAGGCGACTTACATCCTTGGGGACCTCTTTTTCCCCTGTTGTATCGCGGTGTTTCAAGCGGCGGGTCAGGGCTTTTCCTTGACCCGCTCGCTGTATTCACGTACATATGTAAGGATATTCCCTTATTAATGATGGTATTGTTTTTTGTTGATTGTGATTAAAGCGAAGAGGAGGAAGGATGGGTGACTTTGTCTTTGTAGTATTGGTTCTTGGCGGACTTGGCGTGTTCTTTTATCGGCAAAGTCAGGAAAAACAAGCACAGAGAGCGGCTGAAAAATCTGATGTAGCGCCTTGTACTTCAGGGGAGACCACTTCTCAGCCTGTTGAAGAGGTTGACGAATCGCAGACGCTAAAAGTTGAGAGTGCAGACGTCGTGTCTGAGCCGAAGCCTGAAGAGTCTGTCGTTGAGGAAGCAGCCCCAGAGAAAGAATCTGTGGATGTTCAGGATGAGTCAAAGGTTCCATCGGAAGAAACGTACGACGCTTTGACGTGGCGGGTGTTGCAGCGGGTGATGGAACAGCCGGGGATTATGCAAACGGAGATTTACGGTCTGTTTCCCAAGGAAAACCGCAAACATCTGCAGGCGACACTGTTGCAGTTGGATAAAGAGAATGTGCTGCGTCGGGAAAAAGAGGGGAATACCTACCGTCTGTTTCCCGTTTAAAAGCTTGTTGGGAAAACAACCTGCAAAAATTATAAACGCGCCCGTCGGGACATCCCCGGCGGGCGCGTTGTTATTCTCAGTTGTGTTGTCGCAACCTATTGCCAGATCAAGCGTTTGTTGTGGTAGTCGATGTGGTAAGCGCGGTGTTTTAAAACATCCATACCCAACAGGCCATCAGCAAAGCGGTTTCTTTTTTCCCGTTCAATCAACGCAACTTTCAGTTTTTCGATCTGCAGCGGTCCGATGTTGAGTTGGTCGAGTCGGGCCAATTCAATCTCCACCTTTGCGCCATTTGCCAGATGGCCGGTGCTGGAACGCCATTTTGTTAGTCGCAGTTTATCCACGGCATCGCGGTCGAGCAGGGTGATGGTTGCGCCAGTGTCAAGAACCAGATGGATGGTGATGTCTTTGTTGCGATGATGTAACGTCACCGGAACCACTACCTGGTTACCGTAGATTTTTACCGGAGTTTCCTGGATGGTGGTGTTCTGCTTCTGATCCGGCTCAGCAATGTCAAAGGATGGAGACTTGGACCACTGTGGACTGGTGATGCCCTGGCTGGTTGGGGCGCCAACTTTTTGTCCTGTGTATTGAGGTGGAATGAGTTCTGGGTCGTCGACCACGATCAGTTTGCCCTCGGCATTGCGATAATGGTAAATCTCTGCTGCGGACAGAGGTAGAGCGCTCAGACCGATGATCAGTAGTGTCACAAATAATTTCACGGCGCGACCTCGTCAAGGGCTGTTGGGTCAAGTACGGTGATGGAGCGTCCGCTGACACGGATGATCTTTTCTGTGGAGAGTTTTTTCAGTAACCGCGAGAAGGTTTCCGGTGTGGTACCTAGCAGTAAGGCAATTTCACCTTTTGCAGCCGGCAACTCAATGCTGCCCGCGGGCGATTTGTCCTGTAATACGCCAAGATAATTGAGAAACCGCTGCCGGATATCGGCCAGGGTCAGTTGTTCGATCATCCCCAACAGGTATTTGATGCGTTGAGAAAGTGCTCCGATGAAGACCATGGCGATGTCGGGGTGTTGCTCCAGATGCGACAAAATCTTCTGCGCATCCAAGGCCAACAGTTCACAGGGCTCAATGGCGATGGCACTGACCGGATAACGTCCTTTAAGCTGCAGGAGGATCTCGGCAAAATATTCACTCGGCTCAATGAAGCGGATCACGGCTTCTTTGCCGTCGGCCGTGGAGCGAAATAGTTTCACCCGCCCGGAAGCGAGAAAATAAAACTCGCTGCCGGCATCACCTTCATGGAACAGAATCTCCTTGCGTTGCAGGGTGGTGAAACGACTGATCTGCTCAATGAAGGTAAAGCGGGGGTCGTCGCTATTGCCAAAAAATGTCTGTAGAAACAGTTTTACCGCGCTGTTTTTTTCCATGACGGTCCTTTTAGGGGCAATGGACGTGCTATTCGACAATCAGCTCTTGTTCGGTGTCCAACAATTCAACGGCTTGTTCAAGGCTGCTGATCAATGGAGCCAGGTCGAGTTGCCGTCCTTCAAATTCATCGGGAAGAAATCCCAGTGCACTTTGCAGACGTCGTGCTGCGCTCAGGGCGCTTTTGTATTCTGAGAGTTGACGTTGTTCCATGGTGGCATGATCCATGGCCATCTCCCGAAAACGTTTGGCGATGGTCGGATGACTGATCTTGCCTTCAAATACAGCTTGTTCCAACTCCTGTTGTTGTTCGCTGGTAAAGTTGGTGTCGGCTTCAGCCTGTTGCAGCAGGTCAATGGAACGGTAGTCCGGCAGGGGGCGCAGCTTGTCCTCCATCAGAGTCGGCTGTTTCTTCTCCAGATAGTGAAACGCCATGGTCAGTTTGTCCGCCGTCTGACGACGGATGCGGATCTCACGGCTACAGTAATCCTCAAAGCTGTCGTAGCCCCAGTCGCTGTAGAGACGACTACCGCGAACCTGCTTGAGCAGGCGTCCCAGATCCACCCAGGACGACTTGAAATTTTTCGCCGAACTGAGCACCGTATAGCGGTCACTGCCGGGCTCCAGTTGTTCCAGTAATTGCTCTATCTGTTGTTCCGCGCGGGTTGGTGCGGCTGTGTCCATAATGGTTCATGCTCCTGAAATTTTTTTCTGACTCTAACACAGCCCTGTGTTTGATGGTAGCCATGATGCTTAGGGGAAGTGGCGGATCATTTTGTGCTGGCTTCGACATTGAGGATACCGTAAAACAGGGACAGCCTTTTTTCCGAAATTGCTGTTGTGGAAGATTCTGACAGCACAGCCTAAATGGAAAGACAATGAAACGCCAACAACGAAAATCATGTGTTATCGGCCCGCAGACAGAACAGATGCTCAAGCTGGGGCATCCCTGGGTGATCGAAGATCGCTTTACCCGGAAATGGCCCACTTTGAAGTGTGGTGAACTGGTGACCTTGACCTCGGAGCAGGGCAAGGCGCTGGCGATAGCACTGGTTGATCCCGGACAGCGGATTGTTGCCCGCGTTCTTGGCGACGCCGGGATGATGTTGAACGGCGAGTGGTTCCGCCAGAAAATTCACCGGGCCGAACAGCGCCGTCGCGATCATGCCGGACTTGACGGCACCAACGCTTACCGCGTGATCAATGGTGAAGGCGATGGCTTGCCGGGCCTCACCGTCGAGCGATATGACGGGTATCTGATGATCCAGTTGTACTCGCGCAGCTGGGAGCCGCATCTCAACATGTTGGTGCAAGCTTTACAGCAGGAGTTTCAGCCGGACGGTATTTACGAAAAATTCCGCCCGCAGAAAACCCGTGAGCTGGAGAAAAAAGGCTCGAAACGGTTCAGTCGTCTGTTGGCTGGTAGCGCTGTCCCTGATCGCTACACGGTCGAGGAGAATCATCTTACCTATCGCGTCAGTCTCGAAGAGGGTTTGAATACCGGACTGTTTATGGATCAACGTGCCAACCGCCGTGATCTCGCCGAGCGCTGCCAGGGCAAGCGGGTGTTGAACCTGTTCTGCTATACCGGAGCTTTTTCCGTAGCGGCTGCTGCTTCTGGCGCGACACGGGTGACCAGTGTCGATGCTTCGCCCCATTACCTCGACCAGGCACGGGAGAATTTCGGCCTCAATCGCATCAACGCCAAGCGCCATGCTTTTATCTGCGGAGACTGTTTTGATGTCTTGCCTGATCTGTTGGCGCAGGGCGAGCGTTTTGACATTGTGATCATGGATCCGCCGAGCTTTTCCACCACCACTAAAAATCGCTTCACCACCCAGGGCGGTACCGCCAAGCTGGTGGCCCAGGCCATGGCACTGCTGGAAGATGGCGGATTACTGATTACGTCTTCCAATCATCAGAAAGTTGATCTGGCCGATTACCTTAAAGAATTGCGCCGAGGAGCTCTGGAGGCGGGCAGCGACTTGACGGTGCTTAAAACCGCTGGTCAGGCCGAAGATTTCCCCTATCCGGTAACTTTTCCCGAAGGACGCTATCTGAAGTATGTCATGGCGGTGAAAGGCTGATGCATTCCAGGTGTTCTTGGCGGCGAAAATTGTACAAGAGGACATTGGCTGCACAATTGGTCAAGTGAAATGACCCAGCTAATCACCTTCAGACGGTCCAGGGGTAACCCTGTCGGTTTGAATCGCTTACCGATAAAGCCCTGGCTTGGTTGTGGATACTCTCGTTTTCAACATCCTGTTAAAAGTTTTGCTTTGCTCTATTTGCACTGAAAATAGATTGGGAAATGGATGCAATTAATTGATTTTGTAGGGGGATTTGGCGTTGTTGTTACGCTGACTGGTGTCGTGTTTGTCGGTAGACAAACCTATGCACATTTTATTCGCTCTAAAGCATTTTCTTATATCGAAAGATTTAACTCTCAAGAGTTTATGGAGCTTCGAATTGCAATCGATCAATGGCTTGTTTTGCATAAAGACCCACAAACAATGATAGATGTTTTAAGCTCCGAACGTGCAGATGATATTGAAGTTTCTATCAAAATAAGAACATTTCTTAATATTTTTCAGGAACTTGCCGTAGCCTACGAAAAAGGGATGATCGATAAACATATTTTTTTCAGGAACTTTGATTATTTAATTCTTTCAAACTGGGATAAATTTGCAAATTTTATTTATTCAGTAAGAGCTGCTAACAACGATTTTAGCATTTATAAGCGTTTTGAATTGATGGTCAATGATGTGAGAAAGTTTAAAAGAAGAGATCGTGGGAAAAATAAAACTTACGTTTTTGGTTACGGATCATTGATGCTTCCAGAGAGTATTCACAATACATTACAAAGACAGAGTAATAAATATTCTTTGTATGATGTAACTTTGCATGGCTATGAACGGTCATGGGATATCATGATACCTGTTTTTTCGGATAGGCTACAAAAAAAGATAGATGTTTTATTCTTGAATATCACAAAAAACGAGAATTCTACAATTGATGGTAAGATACTGGAAGTGGATGATGATGAGTTAGAAAAGCTTTCAGCAAGAGAGATAAACTATAACTGCATTGAAATAACAAAAGATGTTGAAAAGAGTCATCCTATCCAAAGGGGAGATACCGTTTTAACTTTTATCGGGGAAGAGAAATATCTTTTAAAAGAGAGTGCAGAAAAAGTGTATGTCATGCAAAACTATCTTGGAATTATAGATAGGGTTAAGACTGAATTCCCCAAGTATGAGAGAGCTTTTGACGCAACATTTGAGGCTGAAGTTTTGGAAGGCAAATATTCTTTTAAAGTTTGAAAAAACTCTCAACTCTTATCACTTGGGAAGAAAAAGTTCTTTTTAGAAACTTAAACAACGAGTTCAGGGGGCAGTTAGATCATGTCTGATACTGAGCTGTTTTCATGTTAAGACCATTATCCATGGATATGTCCGGGGCTTTGTCCCCCCCCCCTCCCTGCTTACTCCCTGCTATCTCCTTTGATGATTCTGGCCGGGGAAAAAACATCTTTGCCGTTAAGCCAGGCCTCTGTCAGTGTTGGCTCTTCCAACAGCATAGCCAGCCCCTTGATGAACCCCACCGGAAATGACGCAAACCCTCTCACTGCCATCACTTTGATAAAGATCGTGGAATAGATATCGGTGCTTGCTCTGTAGAGGGGGAGAGACGGAATCATCAGGCGCCGTCCTTCCTCATAGCCTTTTTGGCAGAGCGCTGCGTCCATGGAATGGTGGGCTCTGCAGGCAAATGGCCGCACCGGATAAATCAGACAAACTTTGTTATTATCAAGAAAAGGGCAGGGGAGCTTATGCTGATACCAGAGATCTTCATCCCGAAGATCGCCAAGGCTGGCTGCCTCTCTGGTCCACTTTTTCAAGGAGGCGATGCCCTCTGGTGTGCTCCCCGTCAGGAGTTCCCGGTAAATCACCAGAAGCTCGGGAATCGATGTCTCTACCCGCAGGTGGCAGCACCAGGCACATCCCGAAGCGCAGGCCGCTGACTCGGGAAGATCGTAGACAGCCTTGGTGAAGGCACCCATGGCCTTTCCCAGTACGTCCAGCCCGGTGCCGTATTGATCGAGAAAATCGGACAGTCTTGTGTGGGCATTTTTGACGTGGATGGCGAGGAGCTCCTGTCCCCGGTCTGCTGCCCCGTTTATCTCCTTCGACTTGTCCATACTTGATACCTCCTGACGCGGTCTTGTGTAGTCTCAGGCGTCTATTCTATTCCACTCTGGGCGTTTTTGCGACTAGCTTACCTGACAGGCTGTTGAACCGATGTGTTAATCTCCCGATTGACTGGTTTTACCGCCTGTTTTTTAGTAACCTTCAAATCTTTGATTCGATCCACGTTTTTTTCTTTGTTCGATTTTGCACAGGTTTATATGAAAACAAACAACTCCGCTATTCGTCAGCTACGCATCTATCTCTTTCTTGTTATTGCTGTGATTTGCCTGAGCACCGGCTGCTTTATGCTCACAGAGCATCTGAGCTTTAGTGAGGCGCTTTATTTCAGTATTGTCACTATGTCCAGCGTTGGATATGGTGACATCCTGCCGCAAACGACGCTGGGTCGCCTGTTCGCTATGGTGTTTATTGTTCTTGGTGCTGTCACTTTTTTGAGTTTTGTCGGCCGGGCGACGGAGCTGATGCTGAATCGGCGGGAAGAGGAAAGTAAGCGCAGAAAGCTTCATATGTTGGTAGGGGTGTTTTTTGACGAAATCGGTCATACCCTGTTGACGCAACTGGTAGAACATTTGCCCTTGGCAAAGGATGATCGGTGTCGCTTTGAGTTTACTGCGCAGTGGAACCGGCGTGATTTTCGCGCTTTGGACAAGTTCTCCACTGCCTTGCCATTGGAGTTCGAACGGCCGGAGCAGTTGGTGGCGTCCAGCTGGGAGGTGCTCCCTGCTGTCAAGCCGTTGTTGATCCGCTTGCTTGAGAATCCGGCGGTGTTGGAGCATAGTGCTTTTTCGGAATTGCTGCTGGCGTTGTTTCACTTTGAACAGGAACTGGGCTTTCGCGAAAACCATACAGAGCTACCTGAAAGTGATCTGAACCATTTAAGCAATGATGCTGTGAGGGTTTATCGGCTGTTGCTGCCACAGTGGTTTGATTATTTGGAACATTTGCAACAGGATTATCCCTACCTTTATTCGCTACAGGTGCGGGTCAACCCGTTTCGTCGCACGACGTCGGTTATGGTGACATCCTGAAAACAGGGTGTTGTTTAAGCTCTTATGTAGGGCGCGACTCTGCAGGTGTAGGGGGGCTGAGCCTTTGCCGGGACAGGGAGGTAACGGTGGGGAGAAATTGAAAGGGAGCTGCGTGGCGCAGCTCCCTTTGTCTGTTAGTCTTCGATGACACTGGCTTTGACGATGGTGATCGGTTCCAAAGGCACATCCTGATGGTGGCCTTTGTTGCCGGTGGGCACCTTTTCAATAGTGCGAACCACGTCCATGCCTTCGACAACCTTACCGAACACCGCATAGCCGAACGCTTCAGGGCGTGGATCGCGATGGTTGAGGAAGTCGTTGTCGTTGACGTTGATGAAGAACTGGGAGGTGGCACTGTCCACCACTTGGGTACGTGCCATGGCAATGGTGCCGCAGAGATTTTTTAACCCATTGTCCGCTTCGTTCTTGATCGGTGTTTTTCCATGCTCTTCCTCCATGGCGGCGTTCATTCCGCCACCCTGGATCATGAAGCCGGGAATCACCCGATGAAAAATCGTGTCTTGGTAGAAATTATTTCTCACATAGTTCAGAAAGTTTTCGACCGTGATAGGGGCCTTTTCGGCATCGAGTTCCAGAACAATGGTGCCTTGAGTCGTCTCCAGAGAGACTTTGGGGCTGGTTTCCATAGAGATTCTCCTTGATGTGTTTCAATTCAGGGCTTTTCGCTTTGATTCTTCGTTTTGAATGGCTTGCGCTATATTGGGGCGGACTCTATCACAGAGCGTGAACGGGTTCAATTTTTCTGCATTGCGGCAGCGCTTTCGCCATTAATGGTTTGCCCCCCTGATGTTTCCTGTTATAGTGGGCGCCGCAGTTTGAGGGGCTCTCGTCGTGGTGGAGAGGGTTCAACTGTTCAATGTGCGTCATTGTGGAATGTTGTTGTTATGGCACAAGACTCCGGTGATACCGGTATCGCTAAAAATATTTTTGTCGGCTATTTTGTCCTGATTCTCCATGTGGTTCTGCTGGTTCTGCTGGGCCTGTTTGTAGTGTTCTTTCGGGGCCTGGTCGAATATATGCCGTGGATTCTCGGTGGTGGACTAGCGCTGTTGGCGCTGTCCGGCTATCTGTTTTACCGGCATCTCAAACGCAGCAAGAAAACACTCAAGGAGACGTTTGATGGCCATGTGCCGAATGATCGGCCTATGGAGATCAGTCTTCTGGGTGGGTTGGCATCGGTGCGGGTTGGCGTTTCTTCTGGTGTGCGGCAGGTTGATGGCGCCCCATTGCAACTGGAAGATCCTGACACGTCGCGATTGCGTAGTCTTGACCGTCTGGCGAATATGTATGATAAGGGCTTGATCAGCAAAGAAGAGTTTGAGCTGCTCAAGAAAGATGTGCTGACGGGGATTCCGGCGCGTTCTGAATCGCCCTCTTCTGATGATATTATAGACGTTGATTATACCAGCAGGTAGCTGTCTGTGTGATGAGTTTGACCGTCGGACAAAAAAAAGTTGCATTTTTAAATTCAGAATGATAAACAACAGCGTCTTGTATGTCGGGGTGTAGCGCAGCCTGGTAGCGCACCTGCCTTGGGAGCAGGGGGTCGGAGGTTCGAATCCTCTCGCCCCGACCACTAATACAAGCGCCAGTAGCTCAGCTGGATAGAGCATGTGACTTCTAATCACAGGGTCGAGGGTTCGAGTCCTTCCTGGCGCGCCACTCAACAACCCTGTTTTTTGTTGACAATAGATAGGCCGATAAGTAGTATTGGCCACCTTGTTTGTGGTGGGTGTAGCTCAGTTGGTAGAGCGCTGGATTGTGACTCCAGTTGTCGAGGGTTCAAATCCCTTCACTCACCCCATTTAACCATGATAGACTCGATCGTCGATGTTCTTGTCGGACTCCCGGCGAGAGTAGCGATAGTCGAGTCTTTTTTGATTTTTGGCTTCCAACAACGAGATGATAATCTATCACTCTTAACCGATGAAGCCTTCAACCCGCGAATTATCGTGGGATACAGCTGTTGCGCGAGAGTGGCGGAATTGGCAGACGCACTGGATTTAGGATCCAGCGGGCAACCGTGGGAGTTCGAGTCTCCCCTCTCGCACCAAAAAAAATCAGGGGCCATAGTGCCCCTGTTTTGTCTGAGATTTTCCGGTTTGTCAGGTTATCGATATTTTAATCAAGTGAGGTTATCCGCATGAATGTTCAGGTCGAAAATGTAAGCTCCGTAAAAAAGAAAATTTCTGTTGAAATCAGCGCTGACCGCGTCAGTGAAGAGATCGCTAAAACGTATAAGAAAATTGCCAAGTCGGCCAAGGTTAAGGGGTTTCGTGACGGCAAGGTTCCCATGTCGGTGGTTGAGAGCTATTATGTTGATCAGATGAAACAGGATGTTGTTGGTCGACTGATCAACGAAACCTACTATCAGGCTCTGGTTGATAATGAAGTTGCCGCAATCTCTGAACCTTCTATTGAAGAGAGCAGTGATCTGGAGAAGGATAAGCCGTTTACCTATGAAGCACATGTTGAAGTGAAGCCGGAAGTTTCGGCGAAGGACTATACTGACATTGAGCTGAAAAAAGAGATCTTTGATTTTGATGAGAAGATCGTCGATGAGCGCCTTAATGAAATGCTCAGCTCCCGTTCCACCATGGAAGTGGCCGAGCGTGATGAGGCTCAAAATGGTGATTTCGTGACCATCGATTTTGAAGGCTTTGTCGATGGCGAAGCGTTTGAAGGTGGTGCCGCCCAGGATCATGAGCTGGAGCTTGGTTCCGGCAGCTTTATCCCCGGGTTTGAAGAGCAGTTGGTTGGGTTGAAGCGGGGAGAAGAGAAAGAAATTTCCGTGACATTCCCCGAAGAGTATGGAAATAAAGACCTAGCCGGTAAAGAATCTACTTTCAAGATTGCCCTGAAAGAGATTAAAGTAAAACAGATGCCTGAGCTTGATGATGAGTTTGCAAAAGGTTATGGTGCTGAAAGTGCCGATGATCTGCGCGAAAAGATCCGTGATGGCTATAAAAAACAGGAAACCTCCCGCATTGATGATGACCTTAAGGAACGCCTCATCACAGTTCTGGTTGAGCGCAATGAGGTGGAAGTCCCTGAAGCTATGATTGAACGTCAGCTTGACTTCATGCATAAAAATATCTCCAACCGTTTGCAGTCTCAAGGCATGACCATGGAGATGATGGGGATGAACGAAGAAGCGTTCCGCGTCATGTATCGTGAAACTGCCGTCAAGCAAGTGCAGGGTAGCTTGTTGCTTGAGGCGATTGGTCGTCAGGAGAATATCTCTGTAGATGACGATGAAGTTGACAGCCGTCTTGAAGAGATCGCAGAGATGGCCAATGCTCCTCTCGACGAAGTGAAGAAATATTACTCTTCTGACGAGGCGCGCAAAGGTCTGCTGGCTCAGATTGAAGAGGAAAAAGTGATTACCTATTTGCTGGGTCAATCAAAAATCGAGGAAGTGACCAAAGAAGCGTTGGCAGAGAAGCCTGCTGACGAAGAACAGGAGTAATTCTATGAGTCTTGTCCCGATCGTTGTCGAGCAAACCGGACGTGGAGAACGTTCTTACGACATCTATTCGCGTCTGCTTAAGGATCGGATCATTTTTCTCGGTGGTGGGATTGATGACCAGATTTCCAATCTGGTTATCGCTCAATTGTTGTTTTTAGAGTCGGAAGATCCCGAGAAGGATATCCACCTGTATATCAACTCCCCTGGCGGTGTCGTTACCGCTGGCATGGCCATTTATGATACCATGCAGTATATCAAAGCGCCGGTATCGACGATTTGTGTCGGGCAGGCGGCAAGTATGGGAGCTGTGTTGCTGGCGGCGGGTGCGGAAGGAAAGCGGTTTACCCTGCCGAATTCACGCATTATGATTCATCAGCCGTTGGGTGGCTTTCAGGGACAGGCGAGTGATATTAGTATTCACGCTCAGGAAATACTTCGTCTGCGAGAAGATCTGAATCGCATTCTGGCTCACCACTGCAGCCAGGATATTGAGACTATTGCCCGTGACACGGAACGTGATTTTTTCATGGGGGCCGAAGATGCACAAAAATACGGCCTCATCGACAAGATTGTCATGCGGGCTGAGGTCGGATAAGAACGGAGGGACGTTATGGAGCACAATGATGATCACACCGGAGATTTGACCTGTTCGTTCTGCGGCAAATCGCAGGATGATGTCAAAAAGCTCATTGCCGGACCGTCAGTTTATATCTGTGATGAGTGTATCGATCTGTGCCAAGAGATTATTACCGAAGAACTCGGCGCCCAAGAGGTGACGGAAGCGGAAAAGCTGCCGGCACCAGCCGAGATACGGGCAACCCTCGATGATTATGTTGTTGGTCAGAACTGGGCAAAGAAAGTGCTGTCCGTAGCTGTCTATAATCATTACAAGCGGATTCGGTACGCGGCTAAAAATGATGATGTCGAGATCCAGAAGAGTAATATTCTGCTTCTCGGCCCCACCGGCAGTGGTAAAACGTTGTTGGCACAAACCCTTGCACGGGTCCTCAATGTTCCTTTTGCTATGGCTGACGCGACTAATTTGACTGAGGCTGGTTATGTTGGTGAGGACGTCGAGAACATTGTTCTGAGCCTGGTTCAGGCTGCTGATTACGATATTGAAAAAGCTCAGCGTGGTATCATCTATATTGATGAGATCGACAAGATTGCTCGCAAGAGTGAATCCCCCTCAATTACCCGCGATGTTTCCGGTGAAGGGGTGCAGCAAGCTTTGTTGAAAATTATCGAAGGAACGACGGCGAGTATTCCACCCAAAGGGGGGCGCAAGCACCCACAGCAGGAATTTATCAAAGTCGATACGGCCAACATTTTGTTTATTTGTGGCGGTGCTTTTTCCGGGTTGGAAGATGTTATCTCTCAACGTATCGGCAAGAAGAGTATTGGTTTTGGTGCCAATGTGCGCATGCCCAGCGAAACCACTTTAGGAAAGCTGCTTAAGGATATCGAGCCGGGTGACTTACTTAAATATGGTTTGATCCCTGAATTTATCGGCCGCCTTCCTGTTATTGCCACGCTTGAAGAGTTGGATGAAGAGGCTCTGGTGTTAATTCTCAAGGAGCCGAAAAACGCTCTGGTTCGCCAGTATCAGAAGCTGCTTGATCTCGAAGATGTGGCGCTTAAATTTACTGACGGTGCCTTGGTGGCCGTTGCCAAGGAAGCGGCACGACGCAAAACCGGAGCACGTGGTTTGCGCTCCATCCTTGAAGAGGTCATGCTGGATATCATGTATGACATCCCATCGCAGGATCACGTCAAGGAAGTTGTTATCAGCGAGGATGTTGTCGTAAAAAAATCGGCACCGCTGATTGTCTATGACTGCGCCGAATCTGCCTGATTTCATAACTTTTTGGATAATTGATGACAGAAATTTCTGACACTCCTGAACGTTTTGAGGGAGCAGGGGCTATCCCCCTGCTCCCTTTGCGCGATATTGTAATTTTTCCTGAAATGGTTACTCCACTTTTCGTCGGTCGCCCGCGTTCCATCGCGGCTCTCGAAAAAGCCATGGACGGTCAACGCCTGATTTTTTTGGTCGCTCAGAACGATGCCGAAATCGATGAACCGGGTCGTGACGACCTGTTCTCCATCGGTACCGTGGCCAAAATCTCCCAATTGCTCAAATTGCCTGATGGTACCATGAAGCTTCTTGTTGAAGGTATGGTACGGGCGGAGCTGCTGGAACTGATTGATGAGGAAGCCTGCACCCTGGCTTGCTGTGAAGAGATCCAGGAGGGCAGTTGCGGTTCTTTGGAAACTCAGGCCTTGGTGCGCAGCGCCAAGGAGCTGTTTGATGCCTATGTGTCTTTCAGCAGTAAAGTTCCGGCTGAAGTGGTGACTGCGGTTGAGAATGTCACGAGTGCCGGCAACCTGGCCGACATTATCACGGCTCATCTGAACTTGCGCGTGGACGAGAAGCAGGAAGTTCTCGAGCAGATTGATGTCTGTGACCGCCTTGAACTGTTGCTTGAGTTGATGGAGCGCGAGGTCGAGATTCTCAAGATAGAGAAGAAGATCCGCAAGCGTGTCAAAAACCAGATGGAGCGCACGCAAAAAGAGTATTACCTCAATGAACAGATGCGGGCCATTCAGAAAGAGCTTGGCGATAAAGATGAGTTTAAGCAGGAGCTGATCGAGCTGGAAGAGCAGATCGAAAAGCGTAAAATGTCGCGAGAAGCGACAGAAAAAGCCACGGCTGAACTGCGAAAACTCAAAATGATGTCGCCCATGTCTGCTGAGGCAACCGTGGTGCGCAATTACATTGACTGGCTGCTGTCCATGCCGTGGCAGAAAAGCACGCGCGACAGTACTGATCTCGAGCGCGCCAAGGCCATTCTTGATGAGGACCATTATGGCCTCGACAAGGTTAAAGAAAGAATCCTTGAGCATCTGGCCGTACAGACACTGGTCAAAAAAATCAAAGGTCCAATTCTGTGCCTGGTTGGCCCACCGGGAGTGGGTAAAACATCACTGGGGCGGTCTATTGCCCGTGCCATCAATCGCAAGTTTATCCGCATCTCGCTTGGTGGAGTGCGTGATGAAGCAGAGATTCGTGGCCATCGCCGCACCTACATTGGTGCCATGCCCGGTAAGGTGATTCAGAGCATGAAAAAGGCCGGCGTCCGTAATCCGGTGTTTCTGCTTGATGAGATCGATAAGATGTCCATGGATTTTCGTGGAGATCCGTCATCGGCGCTGCTCGAAGTGCTAGATCCGGAACAGAACAAAACCTTTGGCGATCATTTTCTTGACATGGATTACGATCTGTCCCATGTCATGTTTATTACCACGGCAAATTCTCTGCAGGGTATTCCTGCGCCGTTGCTGGACCGTATGGAGATTGTTCAGCTTGATGGCTATACAGAAGAGGAAAAACTGCAGATTGCCTGCGAACACCTGATCAACAAACAGGTGAAGGAGCATGGTCTTGATGGTCGCGGTGTCCGCTTTAGTGCTGCAGCACTCCGGGAGATCGTTCGCCGTTATACTCGAGAGTCTGGAGTCCGTGATTTGGAGCGCCGTATTGCCGCCATTTGCCGTAAAATTGCTCGACAAATGGTTGATGATAGCGCTGGAAAAGAAAAAATTTCCATTGGTGTGCCACAGGTCAATAAATTTTTAGGTGTGCCATCGTATCGCTTTGGCCGTAAAGATCAGTCGTCGCAATCTGGTGTTGCAACCGGTCTGGCATGGACTCAATCCGGGGGAGAGATTCTCATGATTGAAGTCCTGGAATTGCCCGGTCAGGGTAAGCTGACCATCACCGGAAAGCTCGGTGATGTGATGCAGGAATCGGCTCAGGCGGCCATGGCCTATGTCCGTTCCCGCTGGCAGGAATTGGGTCTTGAAAAAGACTTCTATCGCCAAATAGACGTGCATATTCACGTACCTGAGGGTGCTATCCCTAAAGATGGACCCTCGGCTGGCATCACCATGGCCACTGCAATTTCTTCAGCATTGACTCGCCGTCCGGTGGACTGCAACCTGGGCATGACCGGAGAAATTAACCTGCGTGGAGAGGTCCTTGCCATTGGCGGGTTGAAAGAGAAACTTCTGGCTGCAAAACGAGCTGGATTGGAAATGGTATTGGTACCACAAGAGAATGAAAAGGATCTCAAAGAGATTCCGGAGAGTCTGAAGAAGGGGTTGGATATCTGCTGCGTCGGCCATATGGATCAAGTTTTGGCACGTGCGTTGCTAGAACAACCCTGCGATGGCCATGGGGAGAAAGCAGATAAATAATTATTCATTTTGCTGGCGAGAGGGCCTTTTTAGGCCTTGTGCTCTCTACCATTCTCTGTTATAACTGGCGCGTTTCAGCAACGCAAAACTCATTGAAAACTAGGAGGTTAGCCGTGACAAAAACTGAGCTCGTAACTGCAATTGCCGAAAAAGCTGAACTGAGTAAGTCTGATTCTGAAAAAGCCCTGAAAGCTTTTGTTGACACCGTAACCGAGGCACTCAAGGGTGGTGATAAAATCGCTCTGGTTGGCTTTGGCACATTTAGCGTAGGTGACCGTGCTGCCCGTGTTGGCAAAAATCCTCAAACCGGTGCTGAGATCAAAATTCCTGCCGCAAAAGTACCCAAATTCAAAGCTGGAAAAGCCCTGAAAGACGCTGTAAATTAAGTCAAAAAAAAAGCG